>DATJKB010000641.1:0-2866 GCA_035491875.1 Pyrinomonadaceae bacterium
AGGTCTAAGGATCCGAGCTATAAACATTTGACTCCTGACGGAGTCACGGAACCCAATCTGATGAAACTTACCTCGATAGTCATCTGTCTCCTGATTCTTCTGTCTGCAGTTGGCTGCAAGAAAACCGATGCGCCCGCTGAAGCCACGCCGTCATCGGAAATTGCTTCGGCGAGCCCGTCACCATCGCCGACAGCGACGGTGCCACGCCCGTCTGGTCCAATTGAATTTACCGACGTCACCAATCAGGCTGGCATTCATTTCAAACACAACAGCGGCGCGTTCGGAAAGAAATATCTTCCGGAAACGCTGGGAAATGGCGGCGCATTTCTCGACTATGACAACGATGGTTGGCAGGACATTGTGCTCGTCAATTCGTCTGACTGGCCAGAACACAAAACTGCTAAATCGTTACTGGCTCTCTATCACAACAACCAAGACGGAACGTTCACGGATGTCACTCGGCAGGCAGGCCTCGCAGTTGAAATGTATGGTATCGGCCTGGCAGTTGCCGACTATGACAACGACGGCAATCAGGATTTGTACATAACATGCGTTGGACCAAATCGCCTTTTTCGCAATGTTGGAAACGGGAAGTTCGCTGACGTCACTGCCCGTGCGGGCGTCGGGGACCCAGGCTTTTCCACAAGCGCTGCATGGTTCGATTACGACAACGATGGAAGCCTGGATCTGTTTGTCGCCAACTACGTTGAATGGAGCGTCGAAACAGATCAGCTATGTTCGCTCGACGGGAAGAACAAATCTTACTGCACGCCTCAATCCTACAAAGGCCAGAGCTCGACGTTATATCGCAACAAAGGGAATGGAACTTTTGCGAACGTGACGCAGGCTGCGAAGTTAAACGATGCGACAAGCAAGTCACTGGGCGTCGTGATGCTCGACTACAACAGCGATGGCTGGATGGACCTGTTCGTGGCAAACGACACGGAACCAAACAAGCTCTACAAGAACAACGGCAACGGAACGTTTACAGATGAAGGCGTAGCGGCGGGTGTGGCGTTTAGCGAGTCAGGGATGGCGCGCGCCGGAATGGGTGCTGATGCCGGCGACTTTGATGGTTCGGGTAGACCCGGAATCGCAGTCGGCAATTTTACGAACGAGAGCATGGCGCTTTATCGCAATGATGGTACCGGCTTGTTTACCGACGAGGCTCCGAATTCCGGAATTGGAAAGATGTCAGCGCAATCGCTGACGTTTGCGGTGTTTTTCTTCGACTACGATCTTGATGGCTTACTCGACGTGTTCGCCGCGAATGGCCACGTGTCGGATGACATCAGCGTAGTGCAACCAAACGTCAAATACGCGCAACCGCCGCACCTGTTTCGCAACAAAGGCAAGAAGAAATTCGAAGAAGTCACAACGAAGCTGGGCCGGGCACTGCAGCGCGCGATTGTCGGTCGCGGTGCGGCTTACGGCGACTGTGACAATGATGGCGATTTGGATCTGTTGATTACATCTAACAATGGCCCTGCGCGACTGCTGCGAAATGATAACGCCAATCAAAACGATCTGGTCCGAATTAAGACTGTCGGCGCGAGATCGAACCGGGATGGGATTGGCGCAAAGTTGACGCTGAAAACTTCGAAAGGTGTGAAGTTGTTCGGTGTGGTGAAGACGGGGTCGAGTTATCTATCGCAAAGCGAGTTGCCGGTCACGTTCGGACTTGGACCACCCGAGGAGGGAAGAACTCTGAGCCTGGAGATACAGTGGCCAGGTGGGCAGAAGGATGTAATCAACGACTTGAAGCCCAATCAGTTTGTGGTAATCCAGGAAGCGAAGGGTGTGGTATCAGCAACGCCGATCGTATTTGCCAAACCCGCCGCTTCACCCTCTCCGTCGGCGCAATCGACCCCAAAGTGAAACTACGCAACGCAGAACTATTCAACTCTCTGCGTAACCTCGGCGTCCTCTGCGTCTCTTGCGGTTATCTTCGAAGGGTCATTAGTCGCCACAAACGGAACCACGCAGTTGATAATGGCGGCTTCGATGATTCCGAGTTCGTTGTCGTTTGCGTGAGATCAAGGTAACCGCAAGAGATGCAGAGGACGCGGAGGTTGCGCAGAGAGTTGAGTTAGTTTCAGTCTCTCCCAACGCCCAATGCATCGGCAACTCGATTGATGTAATTGAACCACGATGCGATCAGTGTGATCTGTAGAATTCCCTTGTCATCAAAACCGACGGCGCGCAACTTCTCATGGTCGCCAGGAGATATACGCGTGGCATCCTTTGTTATCTGCACCACATAATCCAACATCACTCGATCCTGTTCGCTGATTGGAGCAGTTTTGTAGTCTGCCTCAAGCGCGCTCACCATCTCTTTGTCTAACGTAACGCGACGCAGAAACTCTGCGTGAGATTCAATTCAATAAACGCACCGGTTCGCGACCGATACCATCGTTGCGATCATCTCGTGCTGGCGGCGCTCCAGCGGTAACTCCGGTGACATCAACGAACCATAAGTTGCGAACGCGTGATACAGCGCATCAGGAATAAGACTGTGCGACTCCACGATCCCTGATGATTCGCCATCCGGCGTCGGATGGACTGGCGTTGCATACTCGATTGGATATAAATGTCGCTGGGCTTCCGCTGCCTGCTTCACCTTTTCATCATCGGCGGGCGAGATGGTTTTAATCCACGTCATAAGGAATTCTTCCTCCAACTATTGCTACAAGGATCGGCTATTCATCAGTACCGTTCGCGGTAGCGGATGGCCGACACTCAAGCGAGGCTTTGCCACAAAGTTCGGCGCAACTGAGTAATAAGAGCTTGTTGGTTTCGTGTCGATTCGTGTGATTTCGTGGATCGTCTGTTTGATCCAGGAAAAGTTGCAACGATCCACGAAATC
>DATJKB010000642.1:0-10322 GCA_035491875.1 Pyrinomonadaceae bacterium
GATGAAAGCGGAAAGATATACGCCATCCAGGATGAAAAAGGAAATACGATAGGAACGGGTACTCGCGAGGTTTGTGAAGTTCTGCTGTACATAATTACCAAACCGGCTTCGCCCACTGTATCGGGAAGAATTAATGTGCCAGTTCAGCCGCGACCTAATGTGCGTGCTGCTATAGCAATCTAAGTTCACCAAGACCGGGCAACGCTGATCATTGCCCGTCAGCGTTGCCGGACTTGCTCGTGTGGTGGGAGAAGACGATGAAGGCGGTCAGTTACGGTTTCTCGAAATCCCTCCTTTGTCCTTCTTCGGAAGAACTCCTTTCGTTCATAGTCGCCAAGCCTTCTCCGAATGAGCGTCGTTACCTGACGACTGCTCATCTGTCCGAATGCAGCTTTTGTGATGCTGAATTGCGGTTTCTTTCCAAGTACCCACCTTCCCCAGTAACGTACGAACAATCTGCAGTGATGCCTGACCACCTTCGGTTGTTGGCCCACTGCCTGCTCTCGGACGTCGGAATTACAGGCTTCCACAACTTAACGATTAAGGGATGATCTTTTGCGATAACCCCCGTATGGTTGCGGCTCTTTTAATATCAACTTTGAAACAGGCTCAGCCCGCAGCAGTGCGAGGCAAAAACTTCCGGAGCCGGATCAGTTGTGAAGCAGAACCCCTTTGGAACACTAAAAAAGGTCTCTGGTAAGTTGAGACGAATGTGGGGAGGACGAGCCGAATTGCCGTCGAGCGAATTACCCATGCCGCGCCTATTAGTAGTCGATGATGAAGAGTCGATCTGTTTCTCCATGAGTGAGTACTTCTCTCTCCACGGCTTCAAGGTCGACACAGCCAGAGAACTGGAAGAAGCGGAGAAACTGCTGGAAGCCCAGGATTACAGGGTGATCATCCAGGACCTTCGCCTGGGAGTTACACGGAACTCTGATGGCCTGGATATCATCAAGATGGTTCGAGACCTCAATCGTGACGCGAAGATTATCGTTCTTACTGCCTACGGATCTTCGGAAGTTGAAGACGAAGCCAGAAGGTGCGGAGCTGATGCGTTCTTAAGAAAACCCAAACCCCTCTCGCAAGTTGCGCAGGTTGTCGAAGGACTTCTTGAATCACCGCCTAAAGAGGCCTTCCGTCACGCGTAAGAGACGTTTCCCGCCTCGCCAGTCCGATCCCCACCGTGGTACCAAAGCAGACCAAACTTTCCCATCCTTGTGGCTCTTCCGAAGACCCAGCGTGCGCTAGCAGAACTGGGAGAACTCGTTTATTGAGCGTGTATTAGAGAGTGAACGCGGTTCGCGTCATGCCCTCTTAGCGAATGCGCCTGTATTTCTGGCCCTTATTCGCCCCGGCGACGACGAGGAGTCATCCTGTTGATGACTGTGAAAGCGCCCTGTAATTGCCCGCAGCGCTCCCATCGACGCGTTTCACAAATCCGCATCTTGTTAAGGAGCTTCTAATGACCTCAATTGGTTTAGTTAAAAAACTTGCTCTCGGGTTCCTGGCAAGCACGATCCTGGCGTTGACATCCGTCACCGCGATCGCTGCCCCCATTACAATTACCGTCGGAAATCCTGGTAATGGGAATACCGATAATGTTCTGTTCAATAATGGTAGTCTGATCCACTCCGGACTGCTGGTCCAGGGAGACTTCAACGGAGCTGGTGCGGGTTTCATCGCCGACTTCACCTCGACATCCGGTTCAGGCAACCTCGGTGTCAGTGGTGGGCAAGCTGTTCTTGTCGGTGGCACGGGTAACGTCCCGCTCTCCAACGCCACGGTTCAGCTTGAGAACGGCGCAACGTTCACCAAGTTAATCTTGAATATCGACGTCACTAATGGGCTACCACCACCAACGCAAGTCCAGTTCACAGTGAACTACACGCTGGCCGGAGGCCAGGTTTTCAATCAAGTGTTCACTGTTGATAGCAACGGTCAGAACTTTTTCGGAATAGAAGCTTCGGAAGGTGCCGTGATTAACAGCGTAACAGTGCAAGGAATTGGTGGCACAACCTTTTCGGATATCAATCAGTGGCGTATAGGTGGTTTCGCTAATCCGGTACCAGAACCGGCCAGCATTCTTTTACTCGGGAGTGGTCTAGCTGGTGCTGCGGCAGGTATTCGAAGGCGGCGCAAAGATCGATCTGAATAATTTCAGTCGGCTTCACTGATTAGCAGCTGAAGTAAAGGTTCTTTCAACGACATCAAGGAGAGTCGTAGATGTACACAGCCCCCATCATTCTTCCGCTTGACGTGAACGGGACGATTTATGCTCTGCAGGATGAGAAAGGCGACACGATTGGCACTGGCACACGCGCGGTCTGTGAAATGCTCCTTTATATTATTACCAAGCCTGCATCAGAGAGTATCTCCGGAAGGACCAACTTGCCAGTACAGCGACGATCGAATGTGCGCGCAGCGATAGGAATCTAGGTGGTGCCAATTTTGGCAACGCGAAGCGCTGCGCATTCGCGTTGCCAAATTCACTTAGAGTTGGTGGTAGCTCGGTCGACTTAGACGCCTGCCCTTTTCTTCAATGTTTTCTGACGGTCAGTCTTTTTAATAGGAACTGACGAAGCATACCGCCCAGTCCTCTTGAGGTGATGGATCGTGTAACCGGTATCAAACATCTCGCGATCCGGATCTGGCTGGACGATGCTGTAATCGAACACTCTTCCATCCAGTGTTACAAATACGGAACCTCTACTGCCTCGTTCGAACTGCTCCACTGTAACAAGTGCATAAAGATGCCGGTCACCAGCTAGCGGACCCTTTGGTGTGCTGGGAACGAACTCTCTTCCATCCGGCAGGCTGTAGATGTTCTCATCGAGTAACACGAATCGGCCGGCACGTTGCTGGCGAGGAACAAAGTTTGGAGGAAGTCCAAATCTTGGTTTTTGTGCAGTAGACGTAGAGTCTGGCGTTTGGGTATGAGGCGTACTGCTGCTTCCGACGACTTGGGTGTTCTCGTCCGCAGTCATCGCGTTCGACGACTCATCGACAGCTATCGACTCACGCATTTCGCCACTAATTGTAACTTAACGGAAGTTAGACGGGGGTATGGTTTTACGCGCAGTGGGCTGTTGCCACAAAGAAGCGGCGACTAATGGAAATCATGCGATGGGGCAGCGGCTACTTTAAACGAGAGAGGCTGAACGCGTCGTGCTTTCACTGAAACTACATTGTCCTGGTTCTGCAGCATGCCATCGATTAAAAGAAATGGATGGTCTACAAGCACTAGACGGTTTTTATCGAATAGCTGAGGCGTAATAATGATGTTGCTAACTCCCGTTTCGTCCTCGAGAGTTAAGAACACAAATCCTTTTGCCGTTCCTGGTCGTTGTCGAACGATAACCCACCCACCTACGCGAACTGAGGTCCCGTTCCGCAACTTGCTAATATCGATAGCGCGCTGGGCTCCGAGTTTATTTAACTCTGACCTGTGATATGCGACGGGGTGTTTGCCGATCGTGAGGCCGGTACCGCGAAAGTCGGCATTCATTCGTTCGGGCAAGGTCATAGGCATTAAAGGCGAGCCACCATCGTTCTCGAAAAGTTGTTCATAGAGTTCCCCGCCATCGCGGGCCACGCGTTCCACCTGCCATAAAGCATCGCGGCGGTTTGTGCTTGAGCGATGATCCTTGCGCGGTCGTTCAGGCTTACTTGTGGGAGCGAGCGTCTGAATAAAATTCAAAGCACCAACAGCTGCTAGTTTTCTCAGTTCATCTTTGCGCAGTTCAGGAATACGATTGTGTAGATCGTCAATGCCGGTAAAAGATTGGCAGCGTCTCGCTTTTACGATTGCCTGACCCGATTGCTCACTGAGGCCCTTCACGTACTTGAGACCGAGTCGCAGTGCGAGACGGGGAGACGCGGAGACAGGGGGACACGGAGATCCCTTTATCGCTCCGTCTCCCTGTCTCCCCGTCTCCCCGTCTCCGTGTCTCCCCTTCCCCTCTTCACCGTTTTCCGATTCTATCGTGCATAACCAATCTGACTTCATCACATCCACGGGCAACATCTTCAAACCATGTCGTTGAGCATCTTTTATAAGCGTGAATGGCTGATAAAAGCCCATCGGCTGATTATTCAAAATAGCTGCGGTGAAAGCTGCCAGGTAATTGCATTTCAGATATGCGCTTGCATAAGCAATCAGTGCAAAACTTGCCGCATGCGATTCCGGAAAGCCATAGAGTGCAAACGAACTGATTGCCTGAACAATCTCTTCCTGCGTCTTGCCCACAATACCTTTTCGCAGCAGGCCCCGCCGGAGTTTTACTTCAATCTGTTTCATACGAGCTTCAGAACGCTTGAATCCAAATGCGCGTCGCAACTCTTCCGCTTCTCCACCTGAAAAGTCGGCGCAGATCATCGCGATCTTCAGCAATTGTTCTTGAAACAGCGGCACACCAAGCGTGCGCCCGAGAACCGGTTCGAGTAACGGGTGCGCATACGTAACGGGCTCCCTTCCCTGCCGGCGCTTCAGATACGGATGCACCATGTTGCCAACGATTGGACCAGGACGAATGATTGCCACCTGCACAACTATGTCATAGAACTTCTGCGGTCGCAGACGCGGTAGACACGACATCTGGGCACGACTTTCAACCTGGAACATTCCGATCGTGTCAGCTTTTTGCAACGCACCGTAAACGGCTGGGTCGTCTTGGGGCAGGTGGGCCAAATCGACTTCTTCTTTGTAAGCCTCCCGAATTAATTCAATCGAATCTTCCAACACCGCCATCATGCCCAGGCCCAGCAGATCTACTTTTATCAAGCCCATGTCTGCGCAGTCTTCTTTGTCCCACTGCACTACCACGCGGTCGGGCATTGCCGCCGGTTCAAGTGGCACTACTGAATCGAGCTGCCCCTGACAAATAACCATGCCACCTGAATGCTGGCCCAGATGACGTGGAAGGTCCTGCACTAACTGATAAAGCTGAAAAAATTTTCTTATTCTCGGGTTGCAAAGATCCAGTCCGGCATCACGGAATTGACGTTCACTCGAGTCTTTCGGATCCTTCCACTCCCACGTATGAACCAAACCCGCGAGGCGCGAAAGAGTTTCATCATCAAAGTCGAGCGCCTTGCCTACTTCGCGCGCAGCCGAACGTCCGCGATAGGTAATGACATTCGCGGTCATTGCTGCTCCTAGTTTCCCGTAGCGCTGATACACATACTGAATTGCTTTTTCACGTTGGTCGCCGCTTGGCAAATCGAGATCGATGTCCGGCCATTCGCCTCTTTCTTCAGAAAGAAACCGCTCGAACAAAAGTTGCATACCGATAGGATCAACTGCCGTAATACCCAGTGCATAACACACGGCACTGTTGGCTGCAGAGCCACGTCCCTGAATCAAAATTCCTTCCCGCCGGCAAAACTGAACGATGTCCCAAACGATCAGGAAATAACCTTCGAGCTGAAGCTTTTCGATCAAAGCTAGTTCACGTTCGAGTTGTGGACGAGCCGCCTCATACGTAGGGGCGCCATTGGTTCCGCTGTAACGTGCCCGAGCACCTTCTTCAGTTCGTTTGCGGAGAAATGAGCTCATGCTCTCGCCGGCGGGAACGGAATATTTCGGAAACTCGTAGCCAAGATCTTCCAGAGTAAATTCCAGACGCGACGATAGTTCCAATGTGTTTGCAGTTGCGTCAGGCACATCAGCAAATAATTCGCACATCGCCTTACCCGATTTCTGATGGCGCTCAGAGTTTTGGGCCAGTAAGCGTCCAGCCGTCTCAAGTCGAACATGATTGCGAATGCAGGTGAACACATCGCTAACCTCGCGTTGCAAAGGTGTCGCATGATTCACACCGTTAGTCGCGAGTAACGAAAGACCATATTGTTTGGCAAGTGAGATCACTGCCTGGTTCCGCGCTTCCTCGTCGCGATTGAAGTGGCGCTGTAATTCCGCATAGACATTTTCTTTACCGAAAATTTCTATTAACCATTCAGTACTTTGCTTTGCCGAGTCGGCATTGATGAATGAAACAGGTCCGTCACTACCGCCTGTCAAACAGATCAAGCCCTCCGCATGCGACTGCAGCTCGCTTACCGTAACGACATGCGCTCCAGGCTCAGCGTGTTTGGCTACGCGCAGCTTCATCTTTGTTATCAAACGACAAAGATTCTGATAGCCAGTGCGATTCCGGACGAGAACCGGCAATGAGAAGGAGTTAATCAACGGACGTTGGACTTTGGAACTTGGACTTTGGACGTTTATCTCCGCCCCGATATGAGCTTTAACCCCATTCTTCTTTGCGGAGAGATGAAATCGAGGTGCACCATAAACGCCGTTACGATCCAGCAGCGCCATGGCTGGCATATCGAATTCCACACAACGTGCGATCAGCTCTTCAGGTACAGATGCGCCCTCGAGAAAACTGAAAGCTGAACGAGCATGTAATTCAATGTAGGGAATCATAACCAACTCAAGAGCAGGAGCAGCAGGCAGGAGCACACTTTCCTGCTCCTGCTTCCTGCCCCTGCTCCTGTCTAGTCGTAACTGCCTTCGACAAACCACGTCCCGCCGGCTAGCTCGCGATAAATCCGATACAGAGCCCTCGTACGTGCATCATCAAATCCATTTCTAATCTCCACCTCTATATCCCACTCATCGCGCGTCCAACGATCTTCACGCCACCAATCACCTGTCGTTCTCCATGGACCTGCAACGTTTGTTATTTTTCCATGAATGCTGCGGTACTTATCCCAGGCACTAACTTGTTGGGGAATGCCTTGCGGCGCTTGGACCATCGCCCGTAATGCCGGACGGAACATGCGGAAACCTAAACATTGCCGATCCCGACTTGTCGGGATTGCCGATTGTTGATTGGCCTTTCGACGACGGCGCGTTGGAAAATCATGTTTGGCTTTGACTGTAAAGTGCTTCAGTAAAAACGCGTCCGGCCGATGGGTGTCGATCAGCACGGGTGAACCGATATTTGCTTCGCCAACTAATTTTGTAATTCGTGCCAACGTAAGTTCGAGCTTCTCCGGTTCAGGCGCTAGAGGTATGAACAAGCCGTTTTGCAACAGGCGCGGTTTGACGGGTTCACAATTGATCGACACCGCCATCACGGCAGTCGCCGGCGGATGCATTTCGGTGTCAAGCAATAACAATTTCAAAAACGTCCTGTGATCGCGCATCGCATACGGGAGCGTTAGTTTCCTTTCATGCGTGGTTTGATCGTCGAGCGTCATTTGAACTAATAACTCGTTCGTGGCCAGTGCATACGCATTCAACGCGGCGCAAAGTTGGTTCAACAAACGCGCGAAAATAAATGAGAGTGGTTCGAGTTCTGCGACCGCATGTTCAAGTTCAAGCGCCGCCTGAAACTCACGTGCGGGTTGTTTCAAATTCAAATGACGTTCAGTTTTTCCACTGGCTAATTGTTGAAGTCTCACTCCGTTCTGGCCCAAACGCTCAGCCATAGCGGCCACCGGAAGTGTGACAAAATCACGAAACGAATTGATACCCCACAGCCGAAGAGTTTCGAAAATCTCTATAGCTTGTTTTTCGTCAACGTGAATTAATGAATATTGAAGTGCCCGAAGAGGTAGATCGCCCAGGCATGTCAGTTCTTCTCCGGGCGAGATAAAGGTGATGCCTTCGAAGTTTTTGGCCGCATGGATGGCCGCGTCAGGATTCGCCGCCAGGGCAACACTAATTTTCGTATCTAAACCGCCGGCAGGCGAAGGTTTTTTAGCGCATCTACTAATCTCGTTGGCTAGTTCATATGCGGATCCGAAAAGGAGCTCACAACCGGTGACGTCGAGAACAATAGTGTCGGAGCTCAACTCCTCGACCATTGGAGAAAACGCGTAGGCAAACTCAACCAATGACGCGGCAGTCGAATTGGGGCTGTAAATGCACGCGAACATAATCCACCGAAAGTGATACGAAGATTAACGAAAATAGACGAATACTGTCAACGCGTGGAGCTACCGGGCACAGTGTCCATCCTCCTTTGGATTTCGCGTCAAAAAAAGTGCTTGTGTCTGACGTAACGTCGGGGTTTACGATTCACGAGTGAGGACAAAATGAGCGACTCCATGTATCAGGCCAATGAGTTTGCCCAAGTCGCAGGAGTAACGGTGCGAACACTTCATCACTACGATCGAATCGGCTTGCTGAAGCCCAGCGGTTACACCAGCACAGGCTACCGGTTGTATCGAAAGCATGACTTAGTGCGACTGCAACAGATTGTGACATTGAAGTTCATTGGCTTTTCACTGACACAAATCAAACAGCTTCTGAATAGCAACTCATTTGATTTGCGAGTCGCTCTCAATCAACAACGAGAAATCCTTGCTGAGAGACGCCGACAACTTGATCGAGCAGTAACGGCAATTGAAAAAGCGCATGCGCTATTAGAGACAAACGACGAACCCGATTGGCACGCATTCAAACAAATCATCGAGGTGATTAATATGCAGAACAACATGGATTGGACCAAAAAGTACTACTCAGAGGAAGCTCAAAAGAAGATCGCTGACCAGGCTCAAGCGATCCCGCTGGAGGTGATCGAGAAGGCACAAAACGATTGGGCCACCCTGATTGCCGAGGTCGAGCAGGCGGTAGTCGAGGGTGTTAGCCCAACGAGCGAACGCGCGGCTGGGTTGGCTACGCGTTGGCGTGAATTGATTCGCGGATTTACAGGAGGTGATAGAGAAATCCAGGCAGGTCTAAACAAGATGTATTCGGATCAAACGAATTGGCCGAAAGATTTCCCGAAACCTTACAGCGATGCAGCAGGCTCTTTCATGTGTGAGGCGATGGCAGCGCAGCAGAAATAAAAGGGAAGAGGGGAAAAAGGGAAAAGGGAGAAACGGGCTTTCCTTCTTTCCTTTTCCCCTCTTTCCCTTTTCCCCTTTTATCCGGCGAGCGCTTTGAATTGAACTTCGTTAGCGTCGGGAATAATGGGTCGATGACGGCTGATCGCAATTGAATTTACGCGAAGTAAATTTCCGTGTGTTGTTGCGACAATACTGATTTGACTGCTCGTGTTTGCCAATCGCGTTGGCTTTCTTCGACCCCATTGACAAATCTCGGCGGCCGGTAACTTCACTTCATTTGTACTGACCCACTCAGATTGTCCCGTCAATTCGAGGGATAATGCTGCGCAAGAGCGGACGCACGATTCAGCAGCCAGTACCAGAACTGTTACCGGCTTATTTTCCACTGTATGTTTGAAACGGTGCCACCAGGACGAAATGATTCGGCGCGCCTCTTTACCTACCACTTCACCTAGATCCAGCACGACCAGGCCGAAACCGCCAGCATGCAGCAGCAAGTCAGTAGCCTTGAATGCATGTTCGAGACTGGCGGCACATCTGACCCACAATAAGTTATCGAAATTTATTCCCGCGCTGGCAGCCACTGTCGGTGCGAAAACATCGTGCGTATCGACAATTGCGCAGATCTCTTCGTGAGTTGTAGCGTAAGCGAGGATTGAAAAAAGCAGGCTCGTGCGACCAGACGACGTGCGTCCAAAAATTTCTGTAACAGCACCGCGCGGAACACCACCAATAAACTGATCTAACGTTAAAACGCCAGTTGATAGCGTTGGCGCCGGGGGCTTTCCTTGAAGCGTTAAAGCTTTACCAAATCGTCCAACGATTTCCGCTTCAATTTCCGCTTTGGAAATTACAGCTCGCATGATCTATTCGTAAACACAAAACTTTTGCAGCGCGGTCGTTATCGCAAAAGCACGAATACATGGTTCACTCTCGAATGAAATGCCATCACGTAAACGCGAAAGCTCTGCTGCCGACCTGGTTCCGGAACAGCTGTCATTGCCACTACTCAAAGATGCGGCCGCAGATTGTCGGGCCTGTGATCTTTGGAGAAAAGGAACGCAAACCGTTTTTGGCGCCGGCCGCGCGCGCGCACGGGTTATGTTTATCGGCGAACAACCCGGCAACGAAGAAGACTTAAAAGGCAAACCCTTTGTAGGTCCCGCTGGTCGTTTATTTGACAATGCGCTCGACGAAGCGGGCATTGATCGCAAACAAACCTACGTCACTAATGTTGTCAAACATTTCAAATGGGAACCTCGTGGGAAGCGTCGCATTCATAAAAAGCCGAATGCGCAGGAGATCTCAGCGTGTCGTCCCTGGCTTGAAGCTGAGTTCGCACTCGTCAAACCAAAAGTAATCGTGGCTTTAGGAGCAACCGCGGCTCAAGCTCTTCTCGGTCCGCAATTCAGAGTTACAAAGGAACGCGGAAAATTCATCGAATCAACCCTGGCGCCTTACATCATGGCTACTGTTCATCCGTCCTCAATTCTGCGCGCACCAGACGATGAAACTCGACA
>DATJKB010000643.1:0-9498 GCA_035491875.1 Pyrinomonadaceae bacterium
GTGTTATCACACGAACTCCGAACTCCACTAAATGCGATTCTCGGTTGGGCCAGCCTGTTGCGTGGCGGAAAACTGGATGAACAGCACGCCGCCCGGGCGCTGGAAATTGTCGAACGCAATGCCACCGCGCAAAGCAAGTTAATCGAAGGCGTGCTCGACGTATCACGCATTGTCTCAGGTAAGCTGCAGCTCGACATTAGACCAACGCAGCTCTCCACAGTTATTGCCACGGCGGTGGATTCCATCCGTCCAGCCGCTGATGCTAAGAATATGACCTTGCGTGTAGTCGGCGGCGAACCCGAACCGCTAGTCCTTGCCGATGCCAATAGATTGCAGCAAGTCGTGTGGAATCTTCTGTCGAACGCCGTCAAGTTCAGCCCAGCGGGTGGAGAAGTAACGGTAGCGTTGCGCGGATCGAATTCGCATGTGGAGATTGCCGTTCAGGATCGTGGTCAGGGTATTCCGACCGAGTTCTTACCGCACGTGTTTGATCGCTTCCGTCAGCAGGATTCCAGCACTACGAGAAAGCACGGTGGGCTGGGTCTGGGTTTGGCGATCGTTCGTCATCTTGTAGAACTGCACGGGGGAACCGTTACCGCTGAAAGTGATGGTGTAGGGCAGGGGGCAACTTTCATCGTGCGACTTCAGGCGATCGTTAAGGGCGATGGAGCGCTTTTGGCAAGGCCGACCGGGAAGCTGATCGATCCCAAGGCAGTGTTGAGCGGGTTGAAGATTCTCGTTGTGGACGATCACGAGGACGGACGTGAAATACTCGCAGAAATGCTTTCGATGTGCGACGCCGAGGTGAAAGTCGCAGCATCTGCGAATGAGGCGATCGCAACGATTGGCGAATGGCGTCCGCAGGTGATCGTTTCAGATATCTCGATGCCTGACGTTGACGGGTACGCATTCATGCGACAAGTCCGGAAGCTCGAGACTCATCGCGATATTCCGGCGATTGCCGTTACGGCACATGCGCTCGCAGAAGACCGTGAACGCGCGCTCGCCGCCGGCTTTCAAAACCATCTTGCTAAACCTGTTCAACTCGACGAACTAGCTCTTTCAATCGCCACGATCACCGGACGCAAGTGACAAAAAACAGGAGCAGGAGCAGCAGGAAAGAGCAGAAAAAGCAATCATTGGTCAATTATTAGTTGACAGTTATAAATTATTATTTGGTACTTGCGCATTCGTAGTGAAGTGGAAGAACTAAAGAGTGCACGACGCAGCAAATTGATAATTGATAACTGTCAACTAATAATTGACCAATGATTTCTTTTTCTGCTCCTGCCTGCTGCCCCTGCCCTGGTCACGGTTCGCGCCAATCGGTGCGTGCGAGATTCCGGGAGATCAAAAGCGCGCAAACAGCAGCTGCCGCAATGAACACGATTGCCATTAGCCATTCCTTCATAACGAGCTTTCCGATCCCAAACAGCGAAGCATAGATAAGCACGCACCCGAGCACCCAGTTCGACAGTTGCACCCAAATGCCACCGGAGCGTGGCTGGTCCACCCCGGCCTCAGCCGCGATTCGTTTCCAGCCCGGTCCTTCCGGATGAACCTTGCGATAGAACGTCACGAGCCTGTCGCGCGGCTCCGGTTGCGTCAGAAAAGTAATGAGCAACCAGCCAACCGTTGTAATGCCAACAGTCACGAGCATGAGATGAGCGAAATCTCTTGGCCGTCCACTGTCCCACTTCAAACCGAGTTGAAGCACGAGCGAGACAATCGCCGCGATCACCATCGCCGAAATCTCCGACCACGCATTAATGCGCCACCAGAACCAACGCAGTAGCAGTACGGTACCAGTACCGGCGCCGGTCACGAGCAAGAGCTTCCATGCGTTACCAATCGATTCAAGGTAGAAAGTGATCACAAGAGAGATGACCATGATCAGCATTGTTACCACTTGCGATGCGACCACGTAGTGCCGCTCGCGCTTATCAGTCGCAATGAAGCGCCGGTAGAAATCATTGATGACATATGAAGCACCCCAGTTCAGTTGCGTACCGATCGTCGACATGTAGGCCGCGGCAAACGCTGCAAGCATGAAGCCGCGCAAGTAAGTCGGAAACACATTCGGATCCATCAACGCGAGAATGTAGCCTGACTCTTTGTCCGCGAGATTCGGATATAGCACGAGTGTGGCGAGTGCCGTAAGGATCCACGGCCAGGGCCTCAATGCGTAGTGCGCGATATTGAACCAAAGCGTTGCGAGTAATCCGTGTCGTTCGTCTTTCGCCGAAAAGATACGTTGGGCCACGTAACCGCCGCCGCCTGGTTCTGCGCCCGGGTACCAGGTGGCCCACCAGTTAACGGCTAGATACACAAACAACGTAATCAAAGGCATCCACGCAGAGTCGGTATCAGGGAAGAAAGCCAGTCGTGAGCCAGCCTGTCCGCTGACCGCATCCATCGCATTGATTTTTGTTTTAAGTGCATCGATGCCGCCCACCGCGTTCACTGCAAGAATCGCCAGCAGGATGACCATCGCCATCTTCAGTACAAATTGAAAGAGATCGGTGACGAGCACACCCCAGAGACCGGAGATTGTCGTGTAGAACGCAGTGAAGAGAAGCATGCCAATCAAGATGAGCATTGCGCCGCGCTTATCGACGCCGAGGGTCGTCTCGAGAATCTTGACCATCGCAAGATTTACCCAGCCCATGATGATGCAGTTGATTGGCAGGCCGAGATATAGCGCGCGAAAGCCGCGGAGAAATGCTGCGGGCCGGCCAGAGTACCGCAATTCCGCAAACTCAACATCGGTCATCACTCCGGCGCGTCGCCAAAGCCTCGCGTACAAGAAGACCGTGAGCATTCCGCTCATCACGAAGTTCCACCAGAGCCAATTGCCGGCGATGCCATTCGCGGCAACTAAACCCGTAACAACAAGCGGGGTGTCAGCGGCGAAGGTCGTCGCGACCATTGAAGTACCGGCGAGCCACCAGGGAACGTCGCGACCGGAAAGAAAGAACTCTGACGTACTACCGCGCGCGCGGCGCATGTAGTAAATGCCGATTCCTAAATTGAAAGCGAAGTATGCGGCAATGACGATCCAATCAAGGAGGTTGAGTGTCATTCAGGTTTGCGGGGAGTCAATGTAAGAAGAGCGCGCACTTTATATATGGCAAGCGTCCGGCATTCAAGGGAATATCAGGTGCCAGAGACAGCACGGACCATAAAGTTAACGTCTTTAAACTTAGGCAAATCCTTGAACTTTAAATGGATCTTTACGACTTCTTAATAAATTAATTGGTATTCTTAACCACTTGATAATTTGTCGCCGAAGCTGTTCACCACGTTTCCGTGGATTAGGGACAGCGCGGGGGAACCAAATAGTCTCTTTGCAATAGAGACAAATGGGGCGCATCGTGAGATTTACGTAGGACACTTCCCAAACGTCCGAGCCCGACAGCTAACCTCGCAGGCTAAAGGGAAGGACGGAGTAAAGTGGCTACTGCGATCAAGCGTTTACTTGTCGGCAGGGCTTTAAGAACTGAAGAAGCCGCACATGAACGGCTTACCAAGAAAACAGCGCTCGCTGTCTTTTCATCTGACGCGCTCTCCTCCACAGCTTACGCAACTGAAGAAATCCTACTGGTGCTGGCTGTAGCCGCAACTGCTACACAAGGTGGATCCTTCAGCTATGTCGTCCCGATTTCTATCGGGATTGCAATTCTGCTCGGTGTTGTCGCCACGAGTTACCGCCAGACAATTCATGCGTATCCATCCGGCGGCGGTGCTTACATCGTTGCGAAAGAGAATCTTGGTACGACACCAGGCTTGATCGCGGGTGCGTCGCTGCTGGTTGATTACGTCTTAACAGTGTCTGTGTCGATCGCAGCAGGCGTGGCCGCAATCACCTCAGCGGTACAGGGAACAAACTATGCGTGGCTCGAAAAACACAGAGTCGTCCTGTGTTTGATCTTCATCGCATTTATCGCGGTAGCGAACCTGCGCGGCGTCCGCGAATCAGGAGCACTCTTTGCGACTCCGACGTACCTCTTCCTGATCAGTTTCCTGTTCATGATTGCCTTCGGATTCTTTCACTATTTCATATACGGCGGTGCCGCTCCGATCCCCACTCAGGAGGAGCTAAAAACTGCTGAGGGCTATAGCCTTCAGCCACTGACATTGTTCCTTTTGCTCGGGGCATTCTCGAATGGGTGTGCGGCCCTTACTGGTATTGAAGCTATTTCAAACGGCGTTCTGGCCTTCAAAAAACCGGAAGCCAAAAACGCTGCGACTACCTTGGTCTGGATGGCCGTGTTGCTGACGACGATGTTCCTGGGCACCAGCGTCATGGCCTACCTCTATCATGTCCATCCTAAAGATAGTGAGACCGTCATTTCGCAGTTTGCGCGAATCATGTTCACCGGCCCGATGGGTTGGTTCTACTACGTGGTCCAAGCCGCGACGGCAGCGATCCTGATTCTCGCAGCGAATACTGCGTTCGCTGATTTCCCACGCCTCTCTAGTTTGCTCGCGCGCGATCGATTCTTACCGCGACAGTTCGCAAACCGGGGCGATCGATTGGTTTTCTCAAACGGAATCGTGATTCTGGCGATCCTCTCCGGAGTATTGGTAATAGCGTTCGGCGGCGATACGTCACGATTGATTCCGCTTTACGCGGTCGGTGTGTTTCTTTCGTTTACCTTGTCGCAGTCAGGCATGGTGGTCCACTGGCTGCATGAACGGAGCAAGCTGCGCGCGAAAGCTTGGGAAGAAGCGGCGGCAAAAGACGCGAAGGCGGCGGAGGTGAGTTCTGAGCCAAGCCAATCCGGTGCATTGTCTGACGCTGAGTTGGAGAATGAGGAGATTCACCGCTCTTACTTTGTCACTGACGAAGTTACTGCGAGCAGCAATTGGCGAAAGTCGCTAATCATAAACGCGATCGGAGCCTTTGCGACGTTTGTTGTGCTCTGCGTTTTTGTCGCAACGAAGTTTATTCACGGTGCGTGGATCGTGGTCGTTGTCATTCCCATGCTCGTCTTTGTCTTTCGAGCAATACACAAGCATTACGTGATGGTCGCGCGGCAACTCAGCACGGAAGGGTTAGAGCCGCTGCGCCCAATTAAGCACACGGTGATAGTGCCGATCTCGGGAATCCATCGCGGTGTCGTTTCTGCGCTGCAATACGCGAAGTCAATTGCGTCTGACAGAGTGCAAGCTGTTTATGTTGATTTTGAAGAGGGAGCGACTGCGCAGCTAAAGGAGAAGTGGGAACATTGGGGAGCCGGCGTTCAACTCGTCGTGCTGCCGTCTCCTTATCGTGAACTGACGAGACCGCTTCTGAAATACATCAACCGACTCGCGAAAGAAAACGGGGAAGACATCATCACCGTGGTCGTGCCTGAATTCATTCCCGCCAAATGGTGGCAGCACATTCTGCATAACCAGAGTTCATTGCTATTGAAAGGCTCATTGCTTTTCAAACGAGGTGTGATTGTAACGAGTGTGCCGTATCACTTAGAACACTAAGCAGAGACTTGTCATTATTCCAACACAGTCACCATTCAACGCAGTGGCACGCAGTCAGCACCGGTAGCGGATGGGTGCGAAGCCCAGCGTTGGTAATTGAGTAGCTATAAACCGCGGAGGTCTTGCTCTGTCAGTTCAGTTCCATTGACGACCTGGCTTCGCACCCATCCGCTACCGCGGACGGTACTGACTGTGCGCCACTGCCTTGAGTTCAGCGGATCTCATGACACCCAACTAGAACACGACTCGTTCTACTAATCGGATTCTGCCAGTTGCCTCCATCGGGGGCCGACTCCCTCTGGAAACGGGGTCCGAACTGATTGCCAGAGACGAAACCTCACAAAACATTGTTACCCACCTAGGGTTGTAGTTACGGACACGACCATGAAAACTCAAGACGACAATGACGCCAGCCGGCTAACCGTTCGGATAGCGTGTGTTGCCAATCCTTCACACAAGTACATGGTCGAGGTTTGCACTCCTGACTTCACTGACTACATGGATAAAAGACTTACGTTGGTAGAAGAAAACATTCAAGTGTGGCACACCGATTCCATACGTGGCGTTAGGTTACCGTCGAACGGATGAAGCCTGTTAACGGTCTCAAACGAGAGCCCAGCCGAATCCTGCAGATCTTTTAGAGTCTCCCACGTTAGAGGTTTCCGATTCGTTTCGCGCGTAAAGGGATAAGAATCGTTCTTGTGATCGCCGACTCACCTAACGATTGAGTCTAATAGTCATCAGAACCTCTACCGAGTGACGTCCACCGCCTCTCGTACTTTGAAACCCGGAGGACCAGAATGCCGGAATTAGCACAAATAGAATCAGCTTCCAACGCAGTTCCTCAATCAAAAGGAATTGGTCTTCCGGAGGACAGTAGGAATCAGTACAGCATCCTCCAGCAAGAGGTGGAGCAGGGCAGTCAAGCAATGCAGCGTGGAAGCGCCGACATGGCGGTTACGTTTTTCCAAAGCGCACTTCAAAAACTAAATGTAGACCGGCCGTTTTACGACCACTTGGTCCATAACCTGCTCCTAAGTTACACGCTGCTGATCGAACAACTTCTACAAAAGGGAGATCGCTCACTAGCGGTCGATTTCTTGCGCGCGGCCCTCCGACTGGAAATCTCCGGTGAGATGGCTGAAGATTCGGCGTTCCTTCGGAAATTCGGCGGCACGTTTGAAAATCTCGGCGTCGTCCTTTTTCAACGCGGGCTAAAACAAGAAAGTCTCCTGTGCTCTCGCAAGGCACTATCGGTCCACCCCGCTCCCGGCTCTTATGTGAATCTGACAAACTCTCTCAGCGCTACAGGGCAGCAAGCTCAACTTTCCGACTTTACAACTGACATCACGCCGGAACAGTTGGGCCGCCACATCTTTATTGCTTGTGTTCCTAAGAGTGCTTCGACGTTTCTCAAGAATCTCCTCATTAACCTGACCGGTTATCGCGATCTGTTCGCCGTCTATGCCGCCGGGCAGACTGAACATGAGATCTATCTGCCCACGCTCCGAGAGTCGGCTCATCTCGATACGGTTACGCAGCAACACTGCCGCGCCTCAGACGCGAATGTTCATCTGATGCAGGGCTTCGGCATTCGACCCGTCGTCCTTGTTCGAAACATCTTCGATTCAGTAATGAGCCTGCTTGATTTCTACAATAAAGGCGCGTTTCGAACTTCCTATTTCCGAGCCGATTGGCCCAAGTTGGATGAAGGGACAAAGATAGATCTGATCATTGAAAACGTAATTCCCTGGTACTTCCAATTTGTCGCCTCCTGGGATTCGGTTGAAAAGCAAAAACGACTGGAGATGCACTGGCTCACGTATGAAGAGCTCGTAGCAGACAAACCTTCGAGCGTTCTGAAAGTCCTTAACTTTTACGGTTTGGGCGCTCCACACCGAGGCGTGGAGCAAAGGATTCGAGAGATTGAATCCGAAGGACGAAATAACCGCTTCAATAAAGGCGTAACTGGACGAGGCAGATCAGGTCTGGCCGAATGTAAAAAGGAGCAGATCCGGCGTCTCACGAGATTTTACCCATCCACAGATTTTGCCCGCATAGGGTTGTAGTTGAGGAGGTGGACCATGAAAGCAAAAACCACAGCAGCGACGCGATTTGATCTTATTGGTAATGGTCGTGAGTCAGATCGAGAGATCTTTAACTCAGTGATGAAACGGTGGCGTCAAAGAATTGGTTACTGTTCGCTCTTTGCAGCCGTATCAGCAGCGTTGTCGGGCTCCCTGGCAGAAGCTCGCTCTGAGCCATCGAAAATAGCAGACGCGCGCGTCGGACAAGATGGTCCACGGCGTCAAAATCTGAATACGCTATTCAGAAACCGGTCTTTGTTGAAACGTCAAAGCGAATTTCGGCTGCCTCATCAAAACACGAGTTTGTTGCCTGCCTTTGCTGGCAATGACGACTGTCCGGGCAAGTTCATTCCAGGGGGAACCTATACATCAGGCGCGCCCTTTACCGACTCCGGTGACACGACGGGCGCGAACGACACGGTTAACAGTCTCTACTATTACTATTATTGGAATATCCCCGCGCACGGCCCGGACCATGTCTACTCATTTACACTTACCAATCTTGGAGCAAACCCGGAGATAAAAGTCTCCGCCTCAACCAGCACCTATAAACCCATGGTTTACATTATCGATGGCCAATACGGTCGATGCCCATCTAATACGGGAAATGTAGCAAACTGGTGGTGGATGCTGTCGTATGCCCAGAGCCCGGGCGGCACCATCACGATAGACAGTCAAGCGATGAGATACCTACCGTTGGGCGTTCCCCTGTACCTATTTGTTGACGCGCCTGAGTATGATGCCGCCGGCTCGGGCGCCTACACAGTCCGAATGCAGGATGCGACAGTTGCGCAGCCGTGTTCCGCTGCAAATCCTATTGACTGCCCGGAGTTCTTCGTTAGTCAACACTACTCCGACTTCCTCAATCGTCGTCCTGACATCCCTGGCTTGAATCACTGGACTAACGAGGTAACGGAGTGCAGTGATCTGGTCAAGCGATTTCCAGGCGAGTCGTTTGAACTGTGCACCGAACGTAAGCGTGCCAATACATCCGCCGCATTCTTTCTGTCTCCTGAATTTCAGAACACCGGCTCATTCGTTTTGCGAGTGTATTGGGGCACGTTGGGCAAGCTGCTGAACGCTCAATGTCCCGGCGTGCCGAACGGATTGGCTGGGAATTGTCGTCCGAGTTACAGCGAATACATTAACGACATGAATCAGATCGCGCAGGGGATCGTATTCGACGATCATCTGGATCCGGCGCGTATCAATGCGAACAAGCAGGCGTTTGTGGCTGCGTTTGTGCAGCGACCAGAGTTTCTCGCCATTTACGGTAATCTGAACAACACGCAGTTCGTTGATAAGTTGTTTCAGACCACTGGCGTTACAGCGTCAAGCACTGACCGACAGGCGTTGATAAACGAGTTGAATGCGAATGCGCCAGGCGCGCGGGCCAGTGTGGTCTTTAAAGTAGTCGACGGAACAACGACGATCACGGATGGCGCACTGGTGTTCAATACTCCGTACGGTCAAGCGTTTTACAACCAGGAGTTCGACACCGCGTTTGTGTTTATGGAATACCTTGGTTACCTGCAACGGAATCCGGATCAACCAGGTTACGACCACTGGCTGGGCAAGATGCGGCAATATGGCAATTGGGTCGACGCGCAAATGGTGCTGGCGTTTATTCTTTCTCCCGAGTACCGCCAAAGATTCGGTACACCGTAGCAGCTCAACTCATGCCTTGTTGAATCTGCGCATAGTGTCTGACGAACAACAGAGACGTTGAGTATAGGCCAACCGTTACCGCGGACTGTGCTGAATACAAATCAGTGACGTTGTGATAGTCTGGCGCGCGATGAAGCGACGCGATCTTGATGGCTGTCCAATCACTGGCGCGCTGCAGATGCTCGGCAACAAATGGTCGATGCTGATCGTCCGCGAGTTAGCGAGCGGTCCGAAAAGGACGATGGAACTGCTCAATGGT
>DATJKB010000644.1:0-5744 GCA_035491875.1 Pyrinomonadaceae bacterium
TCGATCAGGCTCAATGGTGAAGAATTGTCTTGCTTTGGAAAGAACAGTGAAGGATTTAGCGCTCGGACATACATGAACAGTCGGCCGAGCACGGCGATCATCATCAATACATCCGCCAGATGCCTGAATGTTTCGATAGGAATGAATATCCGGATCAGCACTCCCAAGAGAAAAACTGTGAAGAGACAGACCTTTACGAGCAGGAGGATGGTGTTGCGTTTATCGGACGTTTCGACGGACTCATTTTCAATCTCGCTCATTCTATTCACCTCTTAGGCCTCACGCTCCCGTTACTCCCACGTTCCAGGCAAAACTGGCGGCGGAACAATCTGCTTCCGACACTTCACGTCGATCAATTCTTAGACTCCAGATGTTGCGATAAAGGTTCCGGAAAAATCACATCCGCTGGAGTGGAGGATATTCTTGTGGCCTCGGAAAGGGAACTTATTACGGGGAAAATAGTCTAAACGGAGTGCTAGCCGAACGTCAGGACCGAGGCACCTCCAGCACTATTTAGCTCATCTTAGGCGCATGCGAACCAAAATCACGCTCCTGTTATTGGTTTTGCTGCTCACCCTGGCTTGTAATTGGCGGAGTTCCGGAAATGCCAATCCTACGGTCGCTGCCCGTGCCCGGACGGAAGCTGAACCGCAGCGCCGAGCCACGTCAAGGCCTCTGACAGACTCCGATTACACTCGACACGTCAACGAACTCAATGGCCGAATCAAAACTAAGCTTCGTTCGAATGCCTTCACGATAGTTATTCAAAAACCTTTTGTGGTTGTGGGAGACGAAGGGCAAGCACTCGTCCAACAACGTGCTGACGACACAGTGAAGTGGGCGGTTGATCTATTGAAGCAAGACTTCTTCACCAAGGACCCAAACGAAATTCTTGAGATCTGGCTTTTTAAAGACGATGAGTCGTATCGCAAAAACACGCGACTCATGTTCGGCGATTCACCAACCACACCTTATGGATACTACTCGCGAGCACACAAAGCACTCATCATGAATATCGGTACTGGCGGGGGCACGTTGGTCCATGAGATCGTGCATCCATTTATCGAGGCCAACTTTCCGTCGTGCCCGTCGTGGTTGAATGAAGGCTTGGGATCGCTCTTCGAGCAATGCGGATCGCGCGACGGACACATTCACGGATACACGAACTGGCGTTTGCCTGGATTGCAGCAGGCCATTCGAGAAAACCGCGTTCCCAAATTCAAGACGCTGATGGAGACGACTTCACAAGAGTTTTACAACGACGCCAGCGGCGTTCATTACGCTCAGTCGCGTTACCTCTGCTACTACCTGCAACAGAACGGATTGCTGGTGAAGTTTTACCAGCAGTTTTTGGCGAACCAGCGCGACGATCCGAGTGGCTTCAAGACTCTACAAAATGTGCTGGGCGTAAGAGACATTGATGCGTTCCAGGAGATTTGGCACAAATACGTTCTGGCACTGCGCGAAGGATTTGACGTGACGGTTGAATGACCAAAATACATTTTAGATTGTTGATTGACAATTCGATTAATCATTTCGAACCAATCAATCGAATCATCAATCTAAAATCAACAATCTAAAATCTAATGGCGAGTAGGTTTCCAATATGTGGCGGGGATTAATTTCTCTTCGTGGTGCGGCCATTTAGTGAGATCGAGTTGAAACACGCCGTTCTGAAACTTCAATGAGTCGATCGCTTGTCGCCGATCCTTTTGATAACGCGCGATGTCGATGTTGAAGATCATTCGCATGGTGCGACCTTTGTACTTCAATTCAACTTCAGTCAGGTGCAGCGTGCAGGTCGCGGCATTCGATAGCCCCAATGCCGGCACCTTGGTCCCTTTATCAAAGTCGACAGATTCCGGCCAGTAAAACGTTTGCTTGTCAGGCGCGAATGAGACTTCAGTCGCCCAGACTGTAGCGTCTCCGATCTTTTTTGGCAGTTGGTCTACCATAGTCTGCAGATCTTCTTTCGACAACACAGCACCCTTCTCATCTCGCACGATGTAATAAACACTCGCCGGATTGCACGATTGTGCGTACGTCACGCCAGGCGGAATTAGAAGCAATAAAAGAAGCAGCGACTTCATAATTTGACCACTTTCCTAACCGCAAAGCGGTTGCATTGAATAGCCGTGGGCAACGCCCACGGTCAGGACGTCAACTGACCCAACCCTGAAAGGGTCGCATTGCGTATTCTTCGACCCTTTCAGGGTCGCGTTGATCTTCTGTTTAGATCCGGTGGCGTTGCCACCGGCTATTCAATTGGTTCGCTACGCGAACCTGAGCTAAACACTCTGTAAACAACCTCGTAACTCGAAACTTAAAAATCGCAACCCAAATCAGAACCTACCTCGTACTGACTTCAACCCCTTTAAGATATCGATCGAGAAAGTCGAGTATTGCTTTGTATGCACGAATCTCGTTGGCCTTTTTGGTAAAGCCATGTCCTTCGTTATCGAACAAAACGTACTCGACAACACCGTTGCGTTTTTTGATGTTTTCAACGATCTCGTCAGACTCCGGTTTGATAACACGTGGGTCGTTTACGCCCTGCAGCACAATTAACGGCTTCACGATCTTATCTGCATGGAACAGGGGCGAGGTGGCCCGCAAATTCTCGAGATCAGTATTTGGATCGCCAATTTCCTTGTATAGCGCTTTCCTGAACGATTCCCAGTACGGCGGAATTGATTGGAGCGTGCGTACCCAATTCGAAACACCAAATAGATCCACTCCCACTGCGAATTCTTCCGGTTTGAAGGCGAGCGCGGCCAACACCATGTAGCCGCCATACGAGCCACCCATGATCCCGATCTTCTTTTGATCGACGTAGTCGAGCGTCGCGAGATACTTCTTCGCTTCAACGCAATCCCAGAGGGGCTCGCGACCGTGTTTTGCGTCGTCAGATGTGTAGAAAGTTTTCCCGTAACCACTCGAGCCGCGGTTATTCACTCCAAGGACGACGTATCCATGGTTTACCAGATATTGAGTGAGCGCGCTGTAACCGACGCGTGTCTGTCCGCCTGGTCCACCATGGATCAATAACAAAGCTGGAGCCTTGTGAGTTACGCTTGCAGTTTTTGGCCTGTAGAGGATTGAAGGAATCTCAAGACCGTCGAACGATTTGTAGCGGATTACTTGCGAATCAACCAGGTCGTCGGCGTCAATCTCCGGATTCAAACTGTTGGTCAGTTTCGTTGCCTGCCCCGTGCTGAAATCGTAGACATAAAGATTGCCGGGACTCCGATCGCCGTTGAGATAGAACGACATCAACTTTTCACTAGGCGAGATATTCACACCTGTGATATCGGCGTTGGGAAGTTTGGGCAATGCCACGAGCCGGCCGGTTGCGGTGTTATAGATCTTCATCTTCGTGCGGGCGTCTTCGTTGACAGCAGTCACTCGATACTTACCGTTGCGCGAAAAGTAGGTGTAAGAGATGTCCCATGGCGCCTTCTCGACGGTTTCTTTCTGACCCGTCGCGAGGTTGTATTGCGCTACGTAGGCAAACTCGCTCTTGTCGTCTGTCAGGTAATACAAATGCTTTGAGTTGACATCAAACGCCTGCGGACTATTCGCCATGTCGCCGGTGTGCTCAGTAACGTTCTTCAATTCTTTCGACCGCACGTTGTAGATATAGACATCGGAATCGTTGGTCGAGGCGCCATTCTTTTGGAAGGCGATATAGTTTTTGTCGTTTGAAATGTCGCCGAAGTCCAGACCGGTTTCATCCTTGTAGATCAAAGTCGGCTTAAAAGTGTCGATCGGCATTTCATAGATATCGAAGAAGCGCGGGTCACGTGCATTCGTCGAAAAGAAGAACGACTTCCTATCGAAGCTCCAACCAATAAAGTTGGCTTTTGTTTTTTCGCCAGGAGTGAGGTCGCGCTCCGATCCATTCAACTCGCGCAAGAAAAGATGACTGTTCTCGTTCCCACCTTGGTCGTAGGTGTAGAGCACACGGGCGTCGTGTGGGAAGTAAGAGACGGCGTACGTGCTTTCTTTGGTCGAATTGGTAAGCTGCGTCGGCACGCCGCCCGTTACCGAGACTGAGTAGACATTGAAGATGCCTGTTTTGTTGCTGGAAAAAAGGATCGACTTCTCGTCGGCAGAAAAGGAACCGCCACCTATTCGAGTCGTGTTCATGAATTGCTCGATCGAGTATTCCTTGACCGGCCGGACGGTAGCTTTTACGGATCCCCGTTTTGGCTTCCGCTGTTGCGCGACTACAGTAGTCGCCAGCGAACTGATAGTGATTAGTGCCAGCAGGATAAGAAGGTGGTTGAGAAGAACTCGAGAGCGATTCATGGGTGGTCCTTTCGTCGGCGCCAGAGCGCTGTGGGAATCCAAGGTGTGCGGCCATAAATTACATCTATCAACTGAAATATGTCCACTTGAGGGCAAATAAGGCAACTGGATTTGTAACTTTCCCGTGAGGTCGTTGTAGGATTTGTATGAAACACACAAAAGACAATCCCGAATGGGAGACTAATCACATGTCGAAAACCACCTGGGTTACAGTTGCCTTAGGCGCCATTGCGGTCATGACATTGATTTTGGCCATAACGGTTCCCCGCGGTGATGTTGACCACACCATTACGAAAACAGACGACGTTTCACCGGCGGCTTCTGCGCCCGCTGAATCGCCCGCCGATCAGTCGGCGTATTTCACAATTCGCAAAGACGTTCGTCGTTGCGCCGCGCCGATGTGTGGTGGTTATTTTGTCAGGCGAGCGAACAACCAACGCATGAAGTGCTCCAATCAACGTAACGTGCTGGATTGTTATGTTGCTGAAATCGATTGGAATGGAAACACGAAGGTCGAACCAAACAAAGCTTTGTTGCGTGGCGAGATCGTTGATGGCGTAAAGTCACGGGGCGGCAAATTTGAACGTCTTCGAGTGCTGGAGAGTTGGCAAGGTGCCGGCAAGAATGCGACCAACGAGTTCTATCGTGTTCGCGATTTACGCATCAATTGCATCACTCATCCGTGTATGACGCACCACGAAGCCCGATTGAACTCCACATTCGAACGCGACATTGCTGGAGTTGAACTTAATAGCGCTGGAGCTCCTGACGCGGTCATCCAGGAAGCGGTGCAGGCGATGCGAAGCGAGGAGGGCATTCTCATAAGTGGCTCGCATCGGCGTGAAACTGGCCCGGCTGGCACAGCAGAAAGCTTGATCGCATCGCAAATCTATCTTCGCGCCATGGGCGACACGGCTTCGACCAAGCCCTGCATGAAGACAGGATGCTCGGGGCAGGTTTGCTCTGATCAGGATGTGATGACGACGTGCGAATATCGAACGGAGTATGAGTGTTACAAGAAGGCCGCGTGCGAGCGCCAGGCGAATGGAGAATGTGGCTGGACGCAAACGAAGGAATTAACAAGTTGCTTGAAACAACGCGGTGCCACGAAGGAGGCAATTGGGAGTAGGCAGTAGGCAGAAGGCGTTCGTGTTTAGTTCGTGTGAATTCGTGGATCGATCCGTTTGTCCGGAAAAAGAAGGGCGATCCACGAATTACACGAACCAACACGAAACTGGTTACCACCCAAATCGACTTTGAGGCAGGTCTGCCTACTACCCTACTTCCAATCTTATGAACTGGGAAGACAATCTCATCGATGATCAAAACGGCCTTCGCAATCTCTTAGCTGAAACGAAGACCATCGCAGTGCTTGGCATCAAGACCGAAGCACAAGCGGGCCAGCCTGCGTTTTATGTTCCGCAGTATCTCCA
>DATJKB010000645.1:0-3590 GCA_035491875.1 Pyrinomonadaceae bacterium
CGAGCGTCAACGAGCACCTGCGCGTAACCGTGTGAAGGAAGAAAGGGATTGGCCTGCTCGCCTTGTTTGCCTCGCCAGTAACGCGTCATCGTCATTACTGCAGGAATCTTTTCGTTTGCTTGAAGTCCTTCGGGTAATACAACTGTGACGGCGATCTTCACAGCGTCTCGCATCGGCAGGTAGAACGATTTTGATGTTGTCGCATTCGAGCGCGGCAGAACATAGCCTTTGTAACGTTTCGTCTCGACATTCTGAGGAAGCTTCGAGAGCAGAAGATTGATTTCACGATTGTCGGTGTTGGCTTGTGCAGCAACTTTAATCGCCGCCGCGAGCAGGATTAGGACGACGAGAGCTGTTCTTCTAAACATAGCTACCTCTTTTTGTTGACCGAGATTCAATTCGTGGTTTTTTACGGTGCAACTCTGTGCGCAATCTCTGCGGCCTTTGCGTCTCTGCGTCCTCGGCGTTCTAAATGTGGATGGCAAAACCTAACACGTCGGAGGTTAACGCAGAGGCCGCAGAGGTTGCGCGGACTTCATTTCATCTTTGAATCGTAAACACCACCGACCGCCAAATTTTATGCACTTCTGACTTGACTCCGCACGACAAGAAATTGACGCGTGGTGCCAACGGGATGTTAACTGGGGGAGATGCGTTCTTCTTTCACAATCCAAGCGAAGTCAGTCGAGAAGATCATTAAGTTCGCTGCCGATAAGGGTGTGCCGCCGGAGAATCTTTACTCTGCTGTGCATCTCGATTCCTCCTTGTTGCAGGATCCGGATAACCGCATTCCGTTCGCCCAACTTGTTGAGCTTTACGAGAAGGCAGCCGAACTCACGCACGATAAAGATTTTGGGCTTCACCTGGGCGAGACTGTAGATTTGAGACTGTTTGATGTTGTCGGTTATTCAGCCCTGAATAGCAGAACACTCGGTGAGGCTTTTGCTCGGGTGGCACGGTACCACTCAATTTGGACAGACGGCGCCGTATTCAAAGTAGAGACCTCAAAAGACGCTTCCGCGATTATCTATCGCTATGTTGACGAGTCGATCGTCGCACATCGCCAGGACAGCGAGATGACATTTGCTGCTGCTGTTTCGTTATGCCGGATCACCGTTGACGAGAACTGGACGTCACTCGCAGTTGAATTCCAACATTCAAAGCCTCGCGACACCTCAGAGCACGCGAGATTGTTTCGCTGTCCGATAGCGTTCGACGCACCGGTCAACAAAATCACTTTCGACTCTGGCAGCTTGAACCTGCCAATCGAAAAAGCTGATGCGGGACTGTGTCGGATGCTCGATCGTCATGCGCAGGAGTTGCTAGCGAAGTATCCGCCGCGCGACACAGTGATTGATAATGCGCGCACAGTTATTACGCGTGAACTCAACGGCGGTAATCCCTCACTTGAGCACGTTGCGGCTGACCTTGGCTTGAGCGAGCGGACGCTACAACGAAAGTTGCAGGAACTAGGCACATCTCATAACGATCTGGTTGAACAGATACGTCGAGAACTTGCAATGCGGTATCTGAAAGAACCGGACATGGCGATTTGTGAGGTTGCCTATCTAACAGGATTCTCTGAACCGAGTTCCTTCCATCGTGCATTCAAGCGATGGACCGGTGTCACGCCCGGAGAGTTTCGCCAGGAAGGTATCAAGTAAGAGGAAGGGTGGCTTGCCCCACAGGATGCACAATCCTCAACTATCAAACTTCAAGGTCAACGTACAAAACATTAGGTATCAAGCTTCAACTCAAGCTCAGATAAATGCTGTCCGGGGAAACTTTCATGGTGGGTTGCGCTGTTGTGGATCTCAGCGGGCCAAGCCACCCTTCCCAACCCGGCTTCAATGATTTCAGTGCGGCCAGTCGTCATATCGCACGGACTTGGGCAATTAACTCCGACAACTTCGCGGCCCACTTTTCGAGATCAAAGTTCTGCGGATCGTCGTGGCGATCGCGAAAGCCCAGATCGATTGGCGAATGATAGGCGGGAATTAACCACTGTCCAGAACGCGCACTCGCTGCGATGTAGATCAGCGCCAGTCGCTCGAGTTGAGCGTCACTGAATCCCGGAGTAGGCGCAATCGCATCGTTCTCAAACCTTACCGATCGATCTCGAATTCGCGGCTGGATGTTCTCGATATGCAGAAATGCTTTCTTCTGGTTGGGATTGCACAAGCCAAACTTTGTTCCACTTGGTGGACTCGAAGATTCAAAAACAACCGCAGTCGCCGATTGGCCCACGCGATTGATGTAGACGTGACAAATCGGCCGCGTAACTCTGCCAGTCAGTCGGTTGAGTGAAGAAGTCGCGTCGTTGATGTTCGCCGGGAAGTCAGTCAACTCCAAGAAGTCGCTTGTGTCGTGAATCACAAAATACTTAGGCGCTGACAGAGCCACTGAAAGCGAGCCACCGACGTCTGCGTCCGCAATTCCTTTTAGCGTCAGAAACCTTTTCAGCTGATCGATCGTGAGAGCAGGCGCGGTGGGTTGACCGACCATTGAATCGAGTGGAGCCGGTAAAGACGTCAAAGGCTCGCCGAGATTGGCGAACTTCTTCACCGGTCGCAGCAGACACTTGGCTTGAGTCGTAGGAGACGCCGTCAGATCGCACCTGCCGGCAACGGGTTCAAAGCTATTACAAACCGCCTGGCCCACTACAATCGAAGCGAAGGCAATAATCGATAGAAGACAGTGCGCGATTCGAGTTGTCATTGTTTCTCAATTTCCTGCAGCGTTGTCTGCCTCGTGAAGCGACAGATTACTCCTATTAGACGCCTCGTTGGAATAGCGATTCCCGCGATTTGAGCCGCAGATAAACGCAGTTCGCACAAATCCGATAAGACATTGGTCGAAACCAAATCTGTTGCTTCTCTGTGCAACCTCCGTGTTCTCTATGCCTCGGTGGTTGAGTTTTGCCGCCAGAAATACCACCACAGAGACACTGAGAACACGGAGGTTACACAGAGAATTCCAAACTAGACCCCATCAAAAGCATTGACTCGTTCCGTGGCGGAGTGATAGGTAGTGAACCAATCTAGTCAACTGCCTGTCAGCACTATGAATAACCGACTCATAGCGTCGTTACTGCTGTTCGTACTTGCGCTGGTAGTTCCACTCGAGCGGTCGTCGCCGACAATTAGAGCTCAAACAGCCCGCGTCATTGCGGTTCGAAATGTAACTGTCATTCCAGTCACTGGAGCTCCGCCCATTCTGAATTCGACTGTCGTGATTAAGGGCGAACGAATAGTTTCAATTGGTCCAACGGCGAAAATTCCCTCGGGCGCCCGCGTCATCAACGGTACCGGAAAATTTCTCCTGCCCGGCTTCATCGAAATGCACGCGCACCTGTCAAAAACGCGCGCCTCTTCACTCGGCCTGTTCGTCGCGAACGGAATCACCACGCTTCGCGACATGGGCGGCGATCACGAAGAGTTGCTGCGCTGGCGTCGTGAAGTGCGTGCGGGTTCTCGACTTGGACCACGCATTCTCATGGCCGGTCCGTATCTCGAGTCTGCGCGAAACATCGAGCGCATGCGCAAGGATCCTCCATCGGAAAGGGTCGAACCGTTTGAACGTACAAGGAT
>DATJKB010000646.1:0-3095 GCA_035491875.1 Pyrinomonadaceae bacterium
TGTAGAGAAACCGTACAACCGCACGGAAATCGGCGACGAAGTCCAAATGCTTGAACTTGCGAAGTTTCGGTACCCGGACGGCTACTTCGCAACCGAGAATGGCTATGCAACGGAAACTGCTGCCGGAATCGAGACCTTTGATCCGTTCGCGCCGCGCATAATTTCGGAAGCAAGAAATGAGAAACCCGAACCGAGTCCGTCGCCCAGCCCATCGCCCGGTGCGTCGCCAGCCGCGAGTCCAGCTGCGTCTGTAGTCGCAGTTGATCCGGAGACATCGAACGCCAACAAAAACAGCGCAGCCTTAACTCCGGAACAAGCGCAGACCGCATTGGATCGAACTGCGCAAGAGAACAATCTTGAACTACCTGCTGAGGCCGAGGTCAACAAACAAGTATTGAAGGACTTCGCAGCTTACGCGAACGACTTGAAGAAATCAGGAAAGCTCGATCTCAACCAACCTTTTGAAATTGTGATCGAAGCCGAACTGGGTGAAGACGGCAAACTGAAGAATCCAAGGTTTACGAAGAAAGCCGGTGATCCCAATCTCGTCGATCTATTTGCTCGATTCGTGGCTGCACTCAACGATAGCGGATTTCTCGTCTACCTAAAACCTATTAATAAAGACAATCCAGGGGCGAAGGTCGTGTTCACGATAAAACAAGGTGAGAGCGACGTATTGGCGACGGTGGAATCGGAGGTTTCATCACCCGACAATGCTCGAGTGCTGGCAAAGGCATTGAATGCCGCCCTCGTCTTTGGTGCAGGATCTCGAGCCGGAAAAGATGAAGCAGTGATCATGAGAAATACCAACGCCACACCCGATGGGAAGAAGGTAATGGTCAACTTCTCTATGCCAAGACAAAGCGTTGTGGATCTCATCAAAAGGAGCATTGAACCGGGTGAGTAATCACCTACTTGATGTCCCGGCGGTGCTCATCTAGAATTCAAGATTGCTTAAGCAAGAACAATTAACCGTATAACAGCAAAGCATCAATCTATTACTGACTATGAGTTTCGATACGCTACTTACAAAAGTATTTGGCAGCAACAACCAACGGTTCCTGAAGACCATTCAGCCAATTGTCGACAAGATCAACTCGCTTGAGCCGTCAATGAAGGCGCTTTCAGACGATGAGCTTCGTGGGCGCACCGCGGAGTTCAGGGAACGCGTTCAGCGGGTGGTGGGTGACACGCAAGACAAAGACGAGCGAAAAGTGCGAGAGAGAGAAGCGCTCGACGACATTTTGCCGGAAGCCTTTGCAGTTGTGCGTGAGGCTAGCGTCCGCACAACGGGAATGCGTCACTTCGACGTTCAGATGATTGGTGGCATCGTTTTGCATCAGGGAAAAATCGCAGAGATGCGAACTGGTGAAGGCAAAACGCTCGTCGCCACCCTGCCGGCATACCTGAACGCGTTGACGGGGCGTGGCGGCGTCCACATCGTCACTGTTAACGATTATCTTGCCTCGCGCGACGCTGAATGGATGGGACAAATCCATCGCTTCCTGGGTCTTGAAGTCGGCTGTATTCAGAACGACATGGACGACTTCGAACGGCAGGCAGCCTACGCAGCAGATATCACGTACGGCACCAATAACGAATTCGGCTTCGACTATCTGCGCGACAACATGAAGTTTGATCTTGCTACCTGTGTGCAGCGAGGCCATTACTTCGCAATCGTAGACGAAGTTGACTCCATCCTGATTGATGAAGCGCGAACTCCGCTGATTATCTCTGGACCGTCTGACGAAGCCACCGACAAATACAAAAACGCCGACGCCATTATCCCTAACTTAAAGAAGGGCGAAGACGTCGACGGAAAGAAAACCGGCGACTACGTCGTCGATGAAAAAGCCCACACCGCGGTGTTGACGGAAGAAGGCGTCGATAAAGCTGAACGACTGCTGGGTGTCGGCAATCTCTACGATCCGTCAAACATGGAACTGCTTCATTGCGTAGAGCAGGCGCTCAAAGCTCATACACTTTACAAGTTGGACCATCAGTATGTTGTTCAGGATGGCGAAGTGATCATTGTTGACGACTTCACCGGTCGACTCATGAAAGGTCGTCGCTGGTCCGATGGTCTACACCAGGCGGTGGAAGCAAAAGAGGGCGTCGAGATCGAAAAGGAGAATCAAACTCTCGCTACCATTACGCTCCAGAACTACTTCCGTTTGTATGAAAAACTTTCAGGCATGACCGGTACTGCCGAAACCGAAGCGGCGGAGTTTGCTTCAACTTACAAACTCGACGTGATCGTCATTCCGACGCACATGCCGATGGTTCGCACAGACTTCTCCGATGTCATCTACCGGACACTGCCGGAGAAGTGGGACGCAGTAATCGACGAGATCAAAGAGTGCTACACGAAGGGACAACCGGCGCTGGTAGGCACGGTTTCAGTCGAGAACTCGGAATTAATTTCGCGACGTCTCACAAAAGAGTCTGTACCTCACAACGTGCTGAACGCGAAATATCACGAACGCGAGGCGGAGATCGTTGCCCAGGCAGGTCGCAAGGGATCTGTGACCATTGCCACGAACATGGCTGGTCGCGGTACAGACATTTTGCTCGGCGGCAATCCGGACTTCATGGCGCGTGAGTTTCTGAAGCGAGACGAAATCGATCCGGAAGAGGCTACGGAAGAACAGTGGCAAACGGCTTTTTTACGAGCGAAGCGTATCGTCGAGGATGAACACAATGAAGTTGTTGGCCTCGGCGGGTTGCATATCGTAGGCACGGAACGACACGAATCACGTCGCATCGACAACCAGCTTCGAGGTCGCGCGGGTCGTCAGGGCGATCCGGGGTCGTCACGTTTCTTCCTGTCACTCGAAGACGATCTAATGCGCATTTTCGCTGGCGACAAGGTGAAGGCGTTGATGCAGCGGCTCGGCATGGAGAAAGGCGTAGCGATCGAATCGAAGATGGTGTCGAAACGAATCGCCGCTGCCCAGAAGTCGGTTGAAGGACGCAACTTTGAAGCTCGCAAACACCTGCTTGAATACGACGACGTGATGAACAGGCAGCGCGAGACGATCTACGGCTTGCGGCGCCAATTGATGGAAGAACCGGATCAGCGCGAATACCTGTTG
>DATJKB010000647.1:0-2802 GCA_035491875.1 Pyrinomonadaceae bacterium
CTCGACGAGTTGTCTGGCGGCTTAGTGAAGTCGGCGCTTGATGCTGAGGAGTTTTCAGGCAAAGAAGGTGAGACGGCTTACTTCCACCTCGTTGGAAACAGCAAACTAAAGGCTCGAAGGCTCCTATTGGTTGGAGTTGGCGACGCCAGCGAATACAAAAGCCCTCAAGTTTCCCAAATGGCTGGAACATCTGTTCGCTCACTGCGGTCAAAGAATGCGAAGACCATTGCAATCGTGCCACGGGCAAAAGGAGATGCCAGTGGAATCGCCGCGGCCGCTGTCGAAGGATCTTTGATAGGTAGTTTTGAACCCGACAAGTATCGCACTGTCGATAGAGACCAGAAGAGCATCGACCGCGTTGTTGTTGCCGTTGACGGAGCGAAGGACGAGGCACTTAGCGCGGGTATCGAAAGGGGTCGAGTTGTTGGTGAGTCAGTGAACTTCACTCGTGACCTCGCTAACGAGCCTGGCGCGTCGATGACACCAACTGACATGGCTTCGCGCGCGCGCCAAATCGCCGAAGAGTTTGGTTTAAGTGTCGACATTCTCGACGAAGATCGAATGCAACAGGAAGGAATGGGTTCGCTGTTGAGCGTGGCGCGTGGCTCCGATGAACCTGCGAAGCTGATCATTCTCAAGTACACGCCGGCGAATTTTAAAGACGACGGCAAAGGGCTTTTGGCGTTCGTAGGGAAGGGCGTGACCTTTGATTCCGGCGGCATTTCTCTGAAACCGGGCGAAAACATGGAGTTGATGAAGTACGACATGACTGGCGGTGCAACGGTGTTGGGTGCGATGAGAGCCATCGCTCAAATCAAACCGCCGATTCCCGTACTGGGGGTGGCGCCGTGCACCGAGAATTTGCCGTCAGGTAAGGCGACAAAGCCCGGCGATGTCGTCCGGGCCATGACTGGCAAAACGATTGAGATCATTAACACCGACGCAGAAGGTCGTTTGATTCTTGCGGATGCAATCGCCTACGCGAAGAAACTCGGAGCTACCAGAGTCATCGACATGGCCACCCTGACCGGCGCCGTCTCTATCGCGCTCGGTGACGTCAACGCCGCAGTGCTTGGAACAGATCAGGATTTGATTAACGAGATCATCGCGTCTGGATCGGAGGTTGGCGAAAAGTTCTGGCAGTTGCCCTTGGACAAAGAGTACTCAAAACAAATCAAGTCAGACATTGCCGACATAAAGAACGTCGGTGGTCGAAAGGCCGGCACAATTACCGCCGCAGCATTTCTCAAAGAGTTTGCCGACGGACTGTCATGGGCACACCTCGATATCGCCGGCACGGCCTGGGGCGATGAAGCCAAGCCATATCGGTCCAAGGGACCGACCGGAATTGCCGTTCGAACGTTACTTAACTTTGTGGATCGCGCCGCCACGAAACGCTGATCCGGCGCGAGTGTCTAATACAGGAAACACGTTCCATCAACGTGTAGACGATTGCGGACAAAGGACCCTCATTTTGCTGGGATTCTGAAGTGTGGGCGAGTGGCATGGTGATTGTTAAGTAGAGGGCAACTGCCAAAGGGCGCGAGTCGCCTTATACGTCCTCGCCCCCTCGATTGCCGCTCGAGGTAATTTTTCCCGGCCGCCCCTTTGGACCCCTTCCGATACCAGCCTTTTAGTTAAATTCTCTCGTAAAAGCGAAGAAGCCATTTATGAATATGGTGCTATAATTTCGGTCGGCTGCAGCGGTCTCCTCAGGGTGCCAGGTCATTCGTCGCTGGCTTTTTAGAGAGTTGGGAAAGCACAGTGATCGACTACTACAGACTTTTAGGTGTTAAGGCTACTGCCTCGCAAGCTGAGATTAAATCGGCTTACCGGAAGCTTGCGCGCAAATATCATCCCGACGTAAACCAAGATTCAAAATCCGCTTCCGAGCAGTTCGCTCTGATATCCAAGGCCTACACGATTCTCAATGACCCTCAAGAGCGCGCTTATTACGACGATCAGCTGAACACGCAGAGGACCCGCGGATATTCAATTTTCGATTCAAACAATCCGCATGCGAAACGAGCCAGGAATTTAGCGATTCAGGCTAAATGGGACCGCTTAGTCGATGAAGTGCTTGAGCGCGATAGACTGGAAAATCGCGAACGACAACGTGCAGTGTTTACTACGGTGTCGCTGTTCCTCTCGACATTTTTCCTCGCGTTGATTCGCCCGCAACTCTGGACGGTCTTTAATCCGTTCGGCAGAGCAATCGTGTTGGCATTTTTCGTTCTGGGAATCTGGCATCTGACGATGCGTCTAAAGGAGTATTTCGCACATTATACCTACATTCCGAAGACGCTTCAGGACACGATAATTCGTGAGTCCGAAACTCCTGAACAACCTTTCACTCGTCTTTCGGCGTACACATTTCTCCTCGTGGGCTACGCACTCAGCGCTGGAATTGGTTTGTACATCGGTTGGCATACTCAGGACTTCTTCATTGATCTCAACAGCCTCTTCCGTCATCAGGTTGCTGAAGTGCAGTCGAGCGTAGTGGCGTACACATCTGCCGCCTTAGTCGTACCCGATCTTATCCTCTATCCTCCGATTGCCGTGCTGATCATCGACACGGTTCATGGTATCGCTTCCCGCATCGATTAGTTTTACCGACCGTCAAAATCTTGCCTCAGCGCTTTTCGCTCGTGTATATTTTCCCCCCAACTCTTAGGTCAACTGACTGACATCGCTAATCGATCTGGCTTTCAGGTCAAACAAAGGACTGTGAAATGGCAACGTCAGCAAGCCAGCGCCAGTTTCTCGCATTGAAACTCGATTCGCTAACCGACTCGGAAGTGC
>DATJKB010000648.1:0-4463 GCA_035491875.1 Pyrinomonadaceae bacterium
ATTCGTTGAACATTTGGAACGTTGATTTGCTCCTGTGGCCTTGAGTGTAGGGAGCGTTTTGACGACAAGCTGAAGCGTATCGGACATTCGTTGAGCACTTGGAACGTTGATTTGCTCCTGTGGCCTTGAGTGTAGGGAGCGTTGACGACAAGCTGAAGCGTATCGGACATTCGTTGAGTATTTTCAACGTTGACAGATTTCAGGGACGGTGAGTGTTGGAACGTCGACGACAAGCTGAAGCGTATCGGACATTCGTTGAGCTTATCGGACACCACTCCAGTCAAAACTGCGTTTAAAAATTCAACAGCGATTCTGGAACTCAAGAATTTCTCAACCTCGCTGAGTATCATTCAACCTCAAGCCCCGACCCATTCGAAATTTTTCACGCGAGTCGCTGCGCTCCCAGCAGCAACACGCCGAGTGAGGTACTAGAAACAACCCAATTCCTCCCAACTCCCGGAGAATCACGCTTTGAAACATCCCGACCTCTTGAATTCTCCCTACCTCTTGAATAACCCCACTTCCACCAAGAGTTCTCTTGCGCGAGGAGTCCAGAGATGCGTCGCGCAGCTTCTAGAGGAGGAACTTAAATGAAACGAACGATTGGAGCTGGAACATCAGCCTTAGCCGGGCTGAGACCAGAAAATGGACTGAGAGCAGGAAAAAGACTGCTGCCAAGAAAAAGACCGTGGTTGATTGCTGCTGGACTCATCCTCGCGCTTTGTGGCGTAGCCTTCGCAGCTTATTTTCAGAGTTTTGAAACAGACACTAATGGATGGTTCGGTGCGACCCGTGTGATGTCGGGTACACATACCGTGCCCTCAAAAGCAGGCGCCTTCCACGCCGAGGACGGTGGTGGAGCATTCACTCGTTGGGGAGGTTATAGCGACACGTTTCCTGTCGGTGGTTACACGACATCAATCGATATCTACCTTGACACCCAAGCTCCATATGGCGATTCGACACCACTCACACCATACCCGAACGACACTCGCTTCGACTGGTCATCCGCAATTAACAACACGATGTGCGATCATCGGCGCGACTTTGTTTTTAATGTGGGCTTCTACACTGATATGGATTTCCCCGGCGCTGGACCACGATTCGTCATCAGCGCAAGCAACAACGCGACTCGCAGCGGAGCCAACCCGAGGAATCCATCTAGAAACCCAATCACCATCGCTGACGAAGGGTGGTTCACGTTTGAACATCGGTTTATTGGGGTTCCAGGAGGACAGCTGACAGTTGTTCTCACTGTCAAAGACTCCTTCGGCGTTCAACGCGGCACGTGGACGTTGACAGATCCTAGCGACATCATCGGCACAACTGTCGGTGGTAATCGTTATGGTTGGTTTGTCATCGACGAGTTTCCGTTTCTCGCATTCGACAACTCAGCGCTGATTGGTTTCCAAGATTTCTGCACTCTACCACCGAGCACACCGGGCGCGAAAATCACCGGCGGTGGTTGGATCGACGTACTGATGGGCAAGGGAACGTTTGGGCTGACTGCGAAAGCTTCAAACAGTGGAACACCGAGTGGGAATCTAACCTATCAGGATCACGGAGTGCAGGATCGGACCGTTAAGAGCACAGCAATCACATCCGTGACTGTAAGTGGAAACTGCGCCCAGATACTTGGCACAGCCACTGTCAACGGCGCTGGAGCAATCGGTTTCCAGGTGCAGGTGTGCGACAACGGAGAACCGGGTGACACCGACACGTTTTCGATCATTATGAGCGATAGCTACACTGCGGCCGGCACCTTGCGCGGCGGCAATATACAGATTCACTAAGAAAGGAGAAGCCATGAAAAAAATAACTTGCATGATGTGTCTATTGCTGGGGATCGTTGCAGTGCTTTGGGAACCTTTACGGACCACAGCTACTACTGAGGGCGTTACGGTCACTGGCGCTGCGACGGCTACGTTTGCGCAGGGTGCAGCACTTGGATCAGTTGCGCTAAAAAGTCTTGAGGTTGGTACCGGAGCGTTCATTGAGCCTGATGGCACAGCGGATGGTGTGTATAGCGTGGTGCTTACGGGAACGACTTTGTTGGGCCAACCAAGGCAAATCAGGATCGATGGTAGGGTGTTGTCTGGTGAGGTGGCTCCTGACGGCCGCGTTTATTTCAATGGGATTGCCAACATGAGTTTAGGAGATGGTACGCCAGCAATTTCAGGTGTGCCGTTTAATGTTTCGACTACAGGCAATAGCATGAGTTTGGCAATTGACTCGACATCGTTGCCAGCCGCTCAGTTGGCTTCGGGGAACATTAGCATTAACTAAAACATTGTCGATTTTTGATTGCCGATTGAGCATGTGTCGATAGGTTGAATGTTGCCTCGACGACGCTGAAACAAAAAGATCGGCAGAGTTTTGCGGGCCGCAGATTGCACGGATACTCGCAGATCGGAACGAACTAAAAGCGCCAACCGTCTTAGTTTCTGATCCGCGTTTATCTGTGCAAATCTGCGGCTGTTTTGGTGAAACGCAGAGGACGTAAAAATGTTGGGGGGGCGCGCTGGTCGTCGTCACGGTGAATTGATCTTATCGACCCGCTTGCCCCCTTCCTAACTGCGCGCTTCGAGTGAGTTGAGTGTTGATGATCACGACGACAAGCTGAAGCATATCGGACATTCGGTTGACGCGTTTCTGGCAGGTTGAGTTACTCGGTTCCTCGACGACAAGCTGAAGCGTATCGGACATTCGCTTTGAGCATTATCACAAGGTTGAATGGGCGCGTGAACATTCAGCAGTTGCAAGTTTCAACGAGCGTCCATAAACATTTCCGCCGCTCTGCAGCGCAATGCAAGCGCTGTCCGTTGAAGGATGCGGCAGTTACTGTCAGCAGCATAGGCAGTGTGATAACATGCAGACCAGTGGCAAAGAGAGAAGAACTTATTGAACGTACTCCCGAAGAACTGATGCAGGAAGCTGCGTCGGACGAATTATTTCTGGCAGACCTCAACGAGACCATGGAAGATTTTGGTCAAGCTGACCAGGAAGAAAATGAAATTCTCACAATGGACCGTTTGGCTGGCTAACCTCGATCCCATAGTTGGCTCTGAGCAAGGCAAAACCAGACCTGTACTCATCATCAGCAAATCCGCACTCAACAGTCTTCTTCCTGTTGTGAACGTCATTCCTATTACTTCGAGAAAGGTGAACCGCCGTGTTTACCCCAATGAAGCCCTGCTGCCAGCAAACACCGGCGGTCTTAGTCTCGAATCAATCGCGTTGTGTTACCAGATACGAACGCTGGATAAGCGCCGTCTCACACGAAAGCTCGGAATGCTCCACGATCGCAGAATTCACAGAAAGATCATTGATGCGTTGCGACTTCAATTGGGAATCTAGCGTCTTTGATGCTGTTCCTGTTCCTGAAAGAAGTTGAATCTATCGAACCTCAACGACAAGCTGAAGCGTATCGGACATCAGTTGACGCGTTTCTGTTTGGTTGAGTGTTGGTGGACGTCGACAACAAGGTGAAGGCCCGTTGCTTCGACGACGCTGAAACAAAAAGATCGGCAGAGTTTTGCGGGCCGCAGATTACACGGATACTCGCAGATCGGAACGAAATAAAAAGCGCCAACCGTCTTAGTCTCTGATCCGTGTTTATCTGTGCAAATCTGCGGCTGCTTTTGTAAACCGCGCTATTCCTTGTACAACTTCGGCAACAGCTTCCGTAAGTTTGCGAGCTTGGGCATGTCGTTGTAGACGATGTACGGCTCGTTTGGATGATTCACGAGATAGTTCTGATGATAATCCTCAGCCTGATAGAAGTGGTCCAACGGAACTACCTGCGTTACGATCCTGTTGTTGAAGGCCTTCACCTGGTCTAGTTGCTGAATGTAACTCTCGGCGACGCGCTTCTGTTCTTCATTTGTGTAGAAAACTGCCGAGCGATATTGTGGGCCAACATCCGGACCTTGACGGTTCAGTTCAGTCGGGTCATGTGCAACAGCAAAGAAAACTTTCAGGAGTTGACCGTAAGTGATTTGCGACGCGTCGTAAGTGATGCGAACTGATTCGGCGTGATCAGTCGAGCCCGAAGCAACTGTGTAGTACTTCGCGGTGTCGGCTGAACCACCGGCATAACCCGACTGCGCTTTAACCACTCCCTTTACGCGATCAAAAACAGCTTCAACGCCCCAGAAGCAGCCGCCTGCGAAGACGGCTGTTTGCTCCGTTGGTTTAGGCGCGAGAGCCGAATCAAGTTTTGGATCCGGAATAGCAACCGCCGAGGCGTTCGCCATACTGCATGAGTTGAGAAACATGGTTGTTACCACGAGTATTAATAGGATTGCGGAAGGTTTGAACATCAGTGAGTCTTCTCTCCGGCGAATATAATACGTGGCTCAATCGTAATCGGATTTCGAATTCTTGGCCACATTCCACCGACACGAAAAACATTGCCGATTGTTATTTCACCGCGACCCAATCGTTATGAATGAGTGCATGTG
>DATJKB010000649.1:0-3750 GCA_035491875.1 Pyrinomonadaceae bacterium
ACTCTGATCAGATCTCATCATGATACGCTGGCTGTTAGCGTCAAATGACTCGACTGATTTGGAGTGCGGCGGCTTGACGCCGCTTTGTTTTTTGTTCGGCAACGAGTTCTACTGAAGTAATCGGAAATTCTTGTGCAAGAAAAGCTGCGGCAAGCCGCAGCACTCCAAATGAAACGTTGTCCCCAATGTAATCGAGTTGAGACTGACGACGCGCTCGTCTACTGTCGCGCTGATGGCACGGCGCTGATCAACGAGTCAGGTGCCGTTGCTGACGACGAGCGCACGGCGAAGTTTGGATCGCCCGGGCTTTCGAGCGAGGTCGAAACCAACATTCTTCCAAACCAAACGAATGCAGAACTCGCTCGCACAACCGCGCAAACAACGGTTCTCCCGACGCCAACATCCGGCTCGACTGGATCCCCGACACAAACGAAGTCGTCACGAAACAAAATCATTATCGCTGTAATCCTAACCGCACTTGTGGCCGCCGCCACCGCGATTGTTGTCAATTCTTACCGGTCAAGGCGCAGCGGAAAATCGATTCAATCAATCGCTGTGATGCCGTTTCTCAATGTAAGTGGCAATGCTGACCTGGATTATCTCTCGGACGGCATGACCGAAACGCTAATCAAGAGTCTCTCGCAACTGCCGAATTTGAATGTGAAGGCGCGCTCCACGGTGTTTCGGTACAAAGGAAAAGAGACGGCCGGAAAAATCATCGGCAAAGAACTGGGTGTAGAGGCGCTGTTGAACGGCAGAGTGATCCAACGCGGAACTCGGTTGTTTCTCAACCTGGAACTGATTGATTCCCAAACTGAGAATGTAATCTGGACAGAGCAATACGAACGCAAATTGTCTGATCTAGTAGTGGTTCAGAGTGAGATTGCACGCGATGTTTCGAGCAAACTCAAAACAAAACTGGCGGGGACAGACGAGCAGCAGTTGGCAAAAACCTACACCACAAACGCCGAAGCATACAGGCTTTATTTGCAAGGACGTTTTTATTGGAACAAACGCGAAGAAAAAGATTTTCGGAAAGCGGTCGAATACTACCAACAAGCGATCGCGCTCGATCCAAACTATGCTCTCGCTTACGCGGGCTTGGCCGATGCCTACGCTTTGCTTGCCACCTTTGGCTTCATGCCACCAACCGAAGGAGTACCAAAGGCGCGCGAATTCGCCAACCGCGCTTTATCGCTCGACGGCAGTATGGCGGAACCGCACGCGGCGCTCGCATACGTTTCAGTCACATACGATTATGATTTCGCTGCTGCCGAACCCGAATACAGACGCGCGATCGAATTGAATCCGAATTACGCCACCGCCCATCAGTGGCTAGCCGAAATGCTGCTCAACGCTGGACGGTTCGACGAGGCTGAGGTGGAATACCGTCGCGCACTTGAAATCGAGCCGCTATCACTTCCCATCAACTGGGATTACGGGCGGTTCCTTTACATGAGCCGCAGGTATGACGAGTCACTGGCTCAGCATAAGAAAACTATTGAATTGGATCCGGGTTTCGCACGCGCGCATCGCACTCTGGCTGAGGTCTATCGTGTTACAGGCGACTACGCAAACGCGGTCGAAGAAAGAGCGAAAGTTTTGGACCTCATGGGTCAGACTGAAAACGCAGCCCTGGTTCGAGCGACCTTTGCAAAACGGGGCTGGCGCGGGTTCTTGCGATTGGTGGTCGCAGACGACTCTTCGCTCAAGGACGTCAACAACGACTGGGTGATGGCGAAAGCCCATGTGGATTTGGGCGAGAAGAACCAAGCGTTTGCGAAATTGGACGAAGCTTATAATAAAAGACTCTCGAGCTTGTGTTGGTTAAAGATCGAACCTCAGCTTGACCCTCTGCGATCAGATCCGCGCTATCAGGCGTTGTTAGAGAAAATGCGCTTTCCGCAATGAGCGACAACGCACCCTCGAGAACTTACTGGCCTCGTTAGGCGACACCCAACCATGTTGCGATAAAACCTCCCTAAAAGCATTAATGATTGATGATTTTAGATTGTTGATTGGAATGGGTAATCTTCAATTGTCATCTTCAATCGTGAATAATCAATCGTCAATCATCAATCTAAAATCATCAATCGTCAAACAGCATGTTTGACACCCTCAACCTCGATTTCTATGATCACCTCACACCATGCCTGCCAAACAGTCGCCAGCCGAAAATGAAACACCCAAACGTGTGTTCTTGATCGACTCGATGTCGCACATTTTTCGGGCGTTTTATGCACCGATGCAGAATCGCGGTGCGCCTTTGGCGACGTCAAGAGGTCAGGTCACAGGCGCCGTCTATATCTTCACCAACATGCTCATTAAATTGCTGCGTGAAGAAAAGCCGGATTACATCGCCGCCATCTTCGAGTCAAAAGAGAAGACTTTCAGACACGAGACGTTCGCGGACTACAAGGCTAATCGTCTGGAAATGCCCGCAGATCTTAGCTCGCAAATGCCCTACATCATTCGCCTTTGCGAAGCTTTCAATATTCCCGTTATCAACGCGCCTGGCTACGAAGCTGACGACGTGATTGGCACGCTCGCGGAGAAGACAGCAGAGCAAGGGCTTAAAGTAGTTATCGTTTCTAACGACAAAGACATGTGTCAGCTCGTACGAGATCCGCTGATCGTTTGCATGCGGCAAAACTCGCAAGTCGTGAAACGCAAAGAGCCCGTGCCGCCAATAGAATGGTGTGATGAAGCGTGGGTGGAGAATAAGTTTGGTGTAACCGCAGACAAGCTTGTTGACTTGCTCGGTTTGATGGGCGACTCCATCGACAACATCCCTGGCGCACCCGGCATTGGCTCGAAAGGTGCAGTACAGATAATTCAACAGTTTGGGTCGATAGAAAATGCTCTTCAGGGTTGGGAAGCGATAAAGCACAAAACCTATCGTGAGTCCCTCCGCGACAATGCAGATTTGATTCGTCAATCGCGTGAACTTGCACGCATTAGAATCGATCTCGACGTTCCGCTTGATCTCGAAGAGATAAAAACCAAGTCGCCCGACAGAGCGGCCGCGTACGAACTCTTCCATGTGCTCGAGTTTGCCAATTTAAGTCGGGAATATGCCGATGCTGCGGTTGAAGTTAAGCCTTCAGATAGTTCAACCCCGGTGGACTATCGTCGAATAGAAACAAGAACTGATCTGGATAATCTCGTTCGTACCCTATTTGATTCTGAACACTTGGGTGTGGCAGTTGCTGACTCCACTCCTGCGGGAACCGGTGAACAGGGATGCTTCACCGAGTTGGAGTCGACGCAGGGAATCGCCTTCTCCACTAAAGCAGGTTTGTCTGCTTACGTCGATCTTCAAAGATTCGAGGGCGGTTCAGAATCATTTCTGCCGCCGTTGCGCGAGGTCTTGTCAAATGGACTCGTCGAAAAGTCGGTTCATGATCTGAAGCGTGCCGTGGGGCTATTATCGCGTTTCGATATTGAACTGGAAGGCGTTAAAGACGACACGTTCCTCGCCGCTTACCTGCTAGATCCAAACCGGAGTAAGTATGAACTGAATGATCTCGCGCGTGAGGCGCTTGGTCTGGAAAACGGCCACAACCCACCCGCTGACTGGACTCAGGAACAATGGCAAACGGCACGCGCTGCTGATTTAACCGCACAAACCGCGCACGTACTTCATCAACGAATACTCGAAAAGAAACTGGAGACGATCTATTCCGAAGTTGAGCTGCCGCTTGCGCCGTTGCTTTATCGAATGGAGCGCGCCGGATTAAAGGTCGACCC
>DATJKB010000650.1:0-2458 GCA_035491875.1 Pyrinomonadaceae bacterium
TACCTTTCGCCGGTCAAAAACTTAACGAACGCGATCAACGATGCGAGATTGGTGATCACGAAATACTGCGGCAACGCCAGCACGCTGGACGTCACGCCTAGTCGTTCGAGAATCGACGAGACCAGGGCCGCCAGGTAAAACGCGACTTGCATCAAAAAAACAGCCGCATAAAAAGTACTGCGTGTCGCGAGTACCCCAGAAGTTATGAAGATCGCAATCAAGAAGACGGGAACAAAGTAACGCATCAATTTGTGCGACCACAGTTGGATTGCATAGAAGCCGGTCTTAAATGGATTTAGCACCTTTCGGTTGCGCCATAGGTCGCCAAACGTCTGCGAAATGATCCGGACACGCGCCGCCAGTTCTTTCTTCGCCTGCCGATTCGGTTCTTCGCTACAAACCGCCTCGGGAATGTAGATCGCACGCAAACCTTGCTGAACCATGGTGGTCGCGATAATAAAGTCGCTACACGCTTCGTTATAAAGTGGGATGTATGCCGAAGCTCTCACAGCATACATGCACCCGCACACGCCGATCAGAGAGCACACCGCACTTTCGTGCTTCTTCAGAAAGAACTCATAGTTCCAATACGACTGCGTACCCGCGCCGACACTCGACTCTTTCTCATCATGATAGATCACTCGACCGGTAACGCAGCCAACGCTCTTGTCGGCGAAAGCGGGAATCATCAAGCGCAGCACGTCGGGCCGATAGTGTGTGGTCGCATCGGAGAAGACGATTATCTCGCCTCGAGCTTTTTCCGCAGCGGCGTTTTGGGCAGCGGTCTTTCCGAGTCGTTCTTCCTGACGATGCAAACGGACACCGCGCGCGGCGAAGCTTAGAGCAATCTCATCTGTGCGATCAGACGAACAGTCGGATGTCACGATGATGTCGAGACGGGAAGAGGGGTAATCGAGAGCGAGCGTGTTTTCGAGTTTAGCAGACAGGTCTCGTTCCTCGTTGTGAGCCGCGATGATAACTGTCACCGAGGGTGTCCAGTGTCCGCTTCTAACAGGCTTCGGTCTTAATCGACTTAGAACAACGAGCAAGAGGGGATAGCCAGCGTAGGCATATCCAATAGCTGCGACACTAAACCAAAAGATGACCTCCACGTATCTCTCCCTCTTTAACTCGCCAACAAATTAAAGCCCAAGCCCAATCAATCCGCAACAAAACAAGGCTGCGGCGCCAGTCAGCGCAGCAGCCTCAGCTAAGACAAAATATGCCCTATCAGCAGCTAAACTGTCACTTCTCGCTCCTCCATCTCAAATACCAGCGTCCTGACCCGGTCTCGAAGTGCCAGTTCGAACTGTTTGGCTTCCTCAACCTCGGAGAACGTCAGCGCCCGCAGTTCCTGCTCAATCCGACGGCGGTAGTCTGACACCAATGAGTCTGAAACGCCTAATGAGGCCGCAACTTCCAATTGCGTCAGATGCTCAGGGGTTAAATAGCAGAGCCACAACACACCCAGTATCCGGTTGTACTGCTTGATCTTACCCCGCACAGCTTCGTGCAGATTCTTCAAAAACTGATCGACAAATCCCGCTGCCTCACGCTCTGATTCGCGTCTCAATAAGCCTTCTTCAGGGTTCTCTCGTCTGTCGACCGGCTCGTAATGATTCGAGTTGTCTGAGTCGTTGTCGTCGCCATCCAAGGGAACGAGGTAGATATCCATCACCGGCAGCCGCGACATTACCAGGCTGCGCAGCGTCCGGACGTCTACTGGCGAATCGACGGCGTCCAGCACTGAAACAATCAAATCTTCCAGGTCAGCATTGCTGATCACCACCTGGGAATCGCCGGTACAACCTACCATCCGCGTGTCGCGTTGACGTACGGGAATCACGTGCACTCGCTGTTCAACCTCGTGCGCTCCGCGGCGCATCTTGTCGTCGGCCCATTCGCTGAGTCCGTAGACACGATCCGCCAAACGTCGGTGAGGTTCATCGTCGATACCACTTGAATCAAAGCGACGGAAATTAGTGCTCGATTGAATTAATGTTGAAATACGGCGAGCCAGCCGATAGCTCTCGGGATGACGCTTCCGCAGTTCAGCTGTAAGCAGGTTGGTTAGTTCTATCTGGCTGATTTCACACTCAATCTCGTAGTCGGTCATCTCCGTCTCGAGATAGTGCTCAAAGCGGTTCTTGCTGAGCAGCTGAACAAACAGTTCCTGTGTTAGATCTGTGTAGGCGCCGGAGCCTCCTTCTTCAACCAACAGCCCAGCGCTTCGAGACGCTCTCACCAACGGGTGGTGCGATACGATTCGATGGAGTTCGGACCACAAACGACCGACATCGGAAGAACGAAGGCTCTCCACCCATTTCGCATTTTTTCCAGGTCGATCGTACGTGCGACGACCTCGCGACTGGGATTGCCGTTTGTCAGGAGTTCCGGGTTCGCTTGCTTTGTCGTAATCTTCGCTGATGGATTTCACGGGATTGTCCGTAATGACCCT
>DATJKB010000651.1:0-5474 GCA_035491875.1 Pyrinomonadaceae bacterium
CTGCTTCAGTTTTACGAATCCAAAGACGCGAACAGGCGAAGCGCCAAAATCCTCCGAATGTTCTAGCAATCCTTGCTGATCCGGTTTACGACGCAGAAGATCCTCGCGTTGTCGCAGTGCCAAAGTCGGCACCGGGGTCGACAGCGGCACCGCAGATTGGACAAGGCGGGCCGTCGCGTCCATCTCCTGCCAACGTCGGATCGCGTTCAAAACTTCGCGACTACGATGCGTCGTTGCCTGAGGGCGTCGCGTTGACGCGTCTCATCTTCTCGAAGCACGAAGCTGACGCCATTCTCGCGACTGTTCCCTCGCGCAAGGTACTTCAGGCAATCGGTTTTTCTGCGAACCTGACGGCTGCCACTAACGCTCAGTTATCTCAATATAGAATCATTCATTTCGCGACGCACGCAGTTATTAATCAAGCCCGTCCACAATTGTCTGCGCTGGTTCTGTCACGCGTGAATGCGAAGGGTGAGCAGCAAGACGGACTATTGTTTTTGCACGACATTTACGATCTTCAATTGAACGCAGACATAGTCGTGCTCAGCGCTTGTCAGACGGGCTTTGGAAAAAATATCAAAGGAGAAGGATTGATCAGCCTAACTCGCGGCTTCATGTACGCCGGAGCGAAACGTGTCGTTGCCAGCCTTTGGAAAGTTGACGACTCGGCGACTGCAACTCTAATGGCGCAGTTCTACAAAGAGATGTTCGTCAATGGGCGCAGGCCTGCAGCAGCATTGAAAGAAGCGCAAAAGTACGTGTCTGAACAAAGGCGCTGGCGTTCGCCATATTTCTGGGCCGGCTTCGTGCTTCAAGGCGAGTGGAGATGATTCGCTAGACTTCTGCCCCATCTCGCATATAATCCGCCCATCGTCACGCGAATCTGTCCCGGGAGCGTCTTCACCATTTGAGTTCCGCCGATTTTCAAGCTCACCTTTCTCACTCTGAGTCGACCACCAAAAACAAGAAGTGGTCTTTAACTCAGCAAGCCTTCGATAAGCTGCTCAATGCTTTTTCTGAAGACCGAGATAAGGCGGGCGCCGACTACGAAGTGGCAAGACGAAAGCTTCTTAGGTTCTTTGAGTGGAGAGCTGTTGAATCACCGGACGAATACGTTGACGAAACTCTTAACCGGGTGGCCCGCCGCATCGATGAAGGTCAGAGAATCGACAACCTGATGGCCTACATTGCCGCTGTCGCGCGCCTGGTTTTGATGGAGGTGATCAAGGCTCGACCCCGATCGCAATTCTCACTCGACGATCCTGAAAACAAGGTCCAACTCACTAGACCCGAACCGGTTGAGCCGGATGCCCGCCTTGAATGCCTTGACCGGTGTTTGGAGTCCCTCCCGGAGGAAAGCCGGACACTCATCATCGATTACTACCAGGAAGAACGGCGAGTAAAGATAAAGCTTCGGCAGGAATTGGCGGACAGGCTCCAGATTCCTCTAAATGCTCTGAGAATTCGCGCCCACCGAATACGCCTCGGCTTGGAAAAGTGTATTAGAAATTGCTTGCAGCTGAGGGCCAGCGCGAAATGAAACTGCATATTCGACACTGTTAATGGGGGCGAATCGATTGTCGCGGCAAAGCAATCAGACAGAGACAACGATGCGGTACCTTCTCGGGACTCTTTCAGAGGAAGAAAGGGATCGGTTTGAGGAGATGTATTTCTCTGACGACGCAGCGTTTGAGGAAGTTGAGATTGCCGAAGGAGAGTTGATCGATCGGTTCGTTCGGGGTGAACTCGCCAAAAGCGATCATGCTCGATTCGAAGCCGTGCTCGCTGCTTCACCTAGGCTGGGAGAACGAGTTCAGTTTGCGAGAGTGTGGAAAGATAAACTGGCGGCTTCTTCTGCGAGCCAGCGGGTTGCGTCGACTTATAAGCCTCGAGAAGCAGGACCAAGTTGGTGGACCAGATTATTTGGTTCTGCAACCGAGTCGCGCGTGCCTGGACTAGCACTCGCATTCAGCGTTCTCCTGGTGTTGGTCGGCGGTGGAACGCTGTTCGCTGGTTGGTTACGACTGCGGGAACAGTCGAGACGTCTCGACGCACAACAAGCGACGCTTGAACAAAGACAACGGGAGTTGGACCAGCAGGCGGCGAATCTTAAATCTCAGGCGGAACAATTGGCGAAAGGGAACCCTCCATCCCCCATTCCGACCGAATCTCCGCAACCAAAACCTTCAGAAGAACCACCGTCACCTGGTCCATCGTCGTTCGCAATCATTCTGTCGGCAGGTGGAACGAGAGGGACGGGTGGCAGTAATACTCATTCTATTCCGCCAGGCACCCGAAATCTTGACGTCACGTTGAACGTGCGCGATCCGGACTATTCTTCTTATCAGGCTGTGATCTTGAGGGTTGATGATGGCAAGTCCGTTCACCAATCCGGATGGCTACGGTTGAGATCAGGGAATGTTCTAACGTTTAGGCTACCCGCCAACCGACTTCCACTTGGCGACTATCGAATCTTGCTTCGAGGTCGAACTGCAACCGGCATCACTGAAGACGCTGACGATTATAGCTTGGGTATTCGCAAGTAAGCTCTTAGAACGGGCGATTTACTGACAGGCTTCAGCGAATACAAAGCAGCCGCGCGACGTTCTGTCGCCCTTTCAGGGCTCAATGTTTCTGACGCGCCTTCTGCGCTTGCCCAGTTTTTATTTCTTGTTCTCTAGCTAAAGACCTGCGCTCGCGGTGATGTTTACCCGGTGCGTGTCAATCTTCATGCACCGTTGGTGCATCCGCATGCGGAACAAAGCACTGGCGACATCTCGCTTCGTACATGCCCGCCGCGCCGACCGCCACGCGCTCTTCGGATTCAAAGGTTCTCTGTGAGTAGTTTGCGGGCTGGCCACACTTCATGCAGATCGCGTGCGTCTTGGTGATGTATTCAGCAATCGCGAGCAACTGCGGCATCGGCTCCCAGGGCTTCCCGGTATAGTCCTGGTCCAACCCCGCTATGATCACGCGTACACCGCGGCGCGCGAGTTCGTTTGCAACGCTTACGAGTTCGTTATCAAAAAACTGGCCCTCATCGATACCGACAACTTCAGTTCCGTCTTCAACCAGCGATCGAATGTCAGCGGCAGTACGCACATTCGCTGATTCGTGTCGCATCTCCGAATGCGACACGATGTGATGATCCGAAAAGCGCGCGTCGATCTTTGGCTTGAAGACCTGGACCTTTTGTCGCGCAATCTTGGCGCGTCGCAGGCGTCGAATCAGTTCCTCCGATTTGCCTGAGAACATCGAGCCGGCGATAACTTCAACCCAGCCTCTGCTATTGCTCGACTGCGGTGGTGGTTCCTCGTGATTAACCTGCGCAACCAATTCATCCATTCAGTTAGCTCACCCTCACTCTGCGTTATAGATTTTTGAATTATAAAAAGGCGCGAACGCGGCGATTAACGCCAACTCAAAACTCATCGACCTGGTTACTAGATCTCTCGAAAGCACGCCCCATGCTCCTTGGCGGCTGCGAACGTCTCGTGCGCCTGCAACTTCATCGATCACTAATCCCAACTCGCGACGGCCTTCAACAACACTCTTGACGATGCTCGGCGGAACGCTTATCGAAGGCGCGGCTCCAAAAGCGCTGGTAGTTCCATCAGTTGCATACGCCCAGCCTCGTAAGAAGGTGTGCCATTCGCCCTCAACTGAGATTGAATGAAAGCCGCCCTCGAGTCCGACGTAAACGTCCGCTTCGAGTCGTCTCTTCTTTAACGACTCGCGAACTGCAAACGCGCGTTCACGAGCACCCTGCATCAACTGCCAGTCAGTCAGCGGCATCGCCGGAACATCAGTCTCAACTTGCCGCGCGACGACGTGGGCATCCACCCATTCAGGATCGATAGTGGCGATCCGAGCGACAGTCGCACGCACTGCCATTATCTTTGCAGCCCGGTCTGAACCTAACGCGATTGTTTTTTGTGACACTGATGCAGCTAATTTCAGCAGGCGTAAACGAAGCGCGAGAGAACCTATAACATACAGGCGCGTTACGTCAAAAGCGACTTTGGAGTACGGTGACCTGTCACCGCTTTCGTCTCCAGCATTACTCTCAACAAATCAGAAAAGCGGTGACAGGTCACCGCACTCCAAAAGGGCTGCTTGACATTGAATTCCCCCATTCCCAGAATCCCTGTGTCGCCAGTAATGCAGTTCTGGAGGTCTAATCATTGTCGATTGAAGAATTAGTTTACGACTGGAATACGGTCGAACCTTCCTTAACCAAGCCAGGCCGCAGGATAAGTTTTGACGACGAAACACTTCGTGACGGTTTGCAGTCGCCATCGGTCTGTGAACCTGCCGTCGAGGAAAAAGTCGAACTCCTGCACTTAATGAACGACCTTCAGATCGACACGGCCGACATCGGTTTGCCTGGCGCCGGTGGAACACACGCCGCGGGTGTCGAGCGACTGGCGCGGGAGATTGTCGAACAGAAACTCAGCATTCGGCCAAATTGCGCCGCTCGAACGATGCGCAGCGATATCCAGCCGATAGTCGACATCTCGCAACGTACAGGAGCTCCAATCGAGGCGTGCACTTTTGTCGGTTCATCGTCAGTGCGGTTCTTCGCCGAAGACTGGACACTCGACAAGTTGCTCCAACTGACGGAGGAAGCGGTTTCGTTCGCAGTCGGCGAGGGACTGCCGGTGATGTACGTTACAGAAGACACGACCCGCGCGAAACCGGAGACGATCAAAGCTCTCTATCAAACAGCTATTCGCTGTGGCGCCAAAGCCGTTTGCGTTTGCGACACTGTGGGCCATTCAACGCCCGATGGTGCGCGGGCAGTTGTGAAGTTTGTGAAGTCGATAATTGAAGAGGAAGGCGGAGGCGTTCGACTTGATTGGCACGGCCACCAGGATCGAGGCTTGGGAGTGATCAATTCAATCGCAGCAATCCAGGCTGGCGCCGATCAAGTGCATGGGTCTGCGCTTGGAATGGGTGAGCGCGTCGGCAATGCACCGATGGATCAGATACTCGTGAATCTGAAACTTATGGGTTGGATCGACAACGATCTCTCGAAGCTGCGCAACTACTGTGACACTGCTGCGCGTGCCTGTCGTTGGACAGTTCCTTACAACTATCCGGTGTTTGGTCGAGACGCATTTCGCACAGCGACTGGCGTTCACGCAGCCGCAGTTATTAAGAGCTATAAAAAAGGTGATCGACGGCTCGCGGACATTGTCTACTCGGGTGTGCCCGCAGGTGAATTCGGATTGGAACAGGTGATTGAGATTGGCCCGATGAGTGGCAAGTCGAACATTGTCTACTGGCTCGAGAAGAGAGGATACGAAGCAAGCGAAGTGCTTGTTAATAGGATCTACGAACGCGCGAAAGCCTCAAGTGGAGTGTTAGAAGAGAGCGAGATCCTGCCACTGCTGAATGGCCAGTAGGTCTCGTCCGCCGGAGTTGAAGCACCTCAGTTTAAGAACCAGCAAAATGTCTATAGCTTTAGAACC
>DATJKB010000652.1:0-16247 GCA_035491875.1 Pyrinomonadaceae bacterium
AGTCCCATCGCTTTGCAGTTGGCGAAGGAAGCAGTGAAGCTTGCGTCGAAGTCGAATCTTGATGAAGGCCTGCGTCGCGAAGTGGATCTGTTTGCGTTGTGCTTCTCGACTGAAGACAAGAACGAAGGTGTCAGTGCATTCCTTGAGAAACGCAAGCCAGCGTTCAAAGGAAGATAGCTAGCCGCAGATTTACACAGATAAACACAGATCAGAGGGAAGAAAAAGGCGGAAGACTATGCACAGTTCTTATCTGCGTTGATCCGCGTGAATCTGCGGCTGATTTCGAATCTACGGTTCAACTCGATCTTCTTAATTTCACCCACGTTGTGAGGATTGAATGTCAAAACGTCTAGCAGCTTCATTTGCTCTATTCGCGCTTTTTGTTTTCTGCGGTCACCTCTCAGAACAGTTCGCGCAGAACGGCGGCACCGAGGATTACAACACCATCTTCAAGCCGCTTAAATGGAGGTCCATTGGTCCATTCCGCGGTGGACGTTCGGTTTGCGGCACTGGCGTGGTCGGTGATCCAAAAACCTATTACATGGGCACCACCGGCGGCGGTCTGTGGAAGACGGACGACATGGGAATCAGTTGGCGAAATATCTCCGATGGATATTTCAAGACTGGCTCAGTCGGTGCAATTGCTGTCGCCGAAAGTGATGCGAACGTGGTCTACGTGGGTATGGGTGAACACGCAGTTCGCGGAGTCATGACGCATCACGGCGATGGTGTTTACAAGTCAACCGACGCCGGAAAGACATGGAAGAAGATCGGTCTCGACGCAGCTCAACACATCTCGCGAATCGTCGTCGATCCCAGGAACCCGAACGTGGTCTTTGTCGCAGCGCAGGGTGCGCTCTACAGCAAGTCACAGGAGCGCGGGCTTTATAAGTCTGTCGACGGCGGCGCGAACTGGAAGAAAGTTTTGTACGTCGACGATAAGACTGGTGCAGCCGAACTCTCGATGGACATGAACAACACGCGGATTCTTTATGCCGCAATGTGGGAACATGGCCGCCTGCCATGGAAGGTCATTAGCGGCGGGCCGGGAAGTGGTCTTTACAAATCAGCAGACAGCGGTGAGACGTGGGAACGACTCAAAGATGGTTTGCCTGAAGAGATGGGCAAGATGTCGATCGCCGTCAGTCGATCGAATCCGGAAAAAGTTTATGCGTTGATTGAAAGTGATTCCGATAAAGAAGCGGGCGGGTTGTTTGTGTCGAATAATGCCGGCAAGAAATGGAGCCGAATTACGAATGATCACCGCCTGGTGCAACGCGCGTGGTACTACATCGAGCTCTTCATCGATCCCAAAAACGAAAACACAATCTATGTGCTGAGTGCGTCTGCGCTGCGCTCGACAGATGGCGGCAAGACGTGGGACACGTTGTCGGGCACGCACGGCGATTATCACGATCTTTGGATTAATCCTGATAATCCGAGCAACTTCATTATCTCCAACGACGGCGGTTCGGCAGTCACTTTTAACGGCGGCAGAAGCTGGAGCACACAGGCCAACATGCCGACTGCGCAGTTCTATCGCATCAACGTCGACAACCAGTTTCCGTATCGCATTTACGGCGGACAACAAGACAACACGTCTGTTTCGATCGCCAGTCGTGAATTGGGCGGCGGTGGTATTTCGACCGCGAGTTGGACCTACTCGGCGGGCGGTGAAAGTGCGTTTCTCGCGTTTGATCCTGATAACCCGAAATACGTAATGGGTGGTAGTTACCAGGGAACTATCGAAGTGTTGGATGTGAATGCGAAGGGCGCAACGGGAGTCATGGCTGCTCCGATTCAATATCTCGGAATGGACGCGAAGGACATCAAGTATCGTTTCAACTGGAACGCGCCGATCATTTGGAGCAAGTTTGAACCCAATACCTACTATCATGGCTCGCAATACGTTTTGAAGACCAGCGACATGGGCCGCTCATGGAAAGAGATTTCACCCGATCTCACGCGCAATGAAAAAGAGAAGCAAGGAAAGGGCGGTGGTCCATACACAAACGAAGCGGTCGGCGCTGAAAACTACGGAACGCTTGCCTATATCATCGAGTCACCACACGAAAAAGGAGTGATTTACACCGGCAGTGACGACGGTCTTGTTTATGTAACGCGCGACGGCGGCGCCAACTGGAAGAACGTCACGCCCAAAGGCCTGCAAGAGTGCCTTGTCAATGCAATCGAAGTGTCGCCTCATGATAAAGCGACCGTGTACATCGCCTCGACTCGTTACAAGTTCAACGATCATGCACCGGGCTTGTACAAGTCCAACGATTATGGAAACACCTGGGCCAAGATCACGAATGGGATTCCCTCGAATGCGTTTACCCGCGTCGTTCGCGAAGATGACGTGCGAAAGGATCTTTTGTTCGCGGGAACGGAACTTGGTTTGTTTATCTCGTGGAATGGCGGACAGGATTGGTCGCCATTTCAATTGAACCTGCCGATTACGCCGATAACTGATTTGCGCATCCACAAGGGAAACCTGATCGCGGCAACGTCCGGCAGGGCCTATTGGATACTCGATGATTTGACTGTCGTTCGTCAGTACAAAAAGAATTCAGCTCCATTCGCTGTCTACAAACCTGACAACACATTCATCGTTAACGGATCCAGCGAGCTTGATGGATCGACCGAGGAGTTCACGGGTGCGAATACGTTCCGTGGCGTCAATCCGGCTACGGGAGTAGTTCTGTATTACGAGTTGCCCGAGTTGAAGAAGACAGACGAGGTTACCCTGGAAATTAAAGACGCATCAGGCGTTGTTGTTCGGACGTTCTCTTCAAAGGCTGATGAGAAGTTCAGGCGCTATGATGGTGGCCCAAGACCAGGTGCATTGCTGCCTAAAGCAAAAGGCTTGAACCGATTCGTTTGGGACATGCGATACGGAACAATGCCCGGCATACCAGACGTGCGTATTGAAGCGAGTTGGGCCGGACACAAAGCCGCGCCCGGTAAGTACACCATGACCCTTAAGTCCGGTGCACAAACAATCGCGACTGACGTGGAGATACTTATGAATCCGCTGTATCCCACTGACGCAGCAACCTACACGGAATACCATTCGACCATGTTGGCCATGGAGAATGAACTGGCGACGATGCATCGAATGGTCAACAGCCTTTACGAAAAGCAAAAGCAGCTCGAGTCGCTGCTTGGTTCATTGCCGGCGGGTGAAAAGTTCGCTGCAATAAAGAAAGATGGCGATGCATTGCTGAAGAAGTTGAAGGCGTGGGATGAAGACATGGTGCAGCGCAAATCAAAAGCTTATGATGACGTCGAAAACTTCCCGAACAAGTTCACGGCGAACTACATCTTTCTGATTAACCAGACGGAGAGTGATATACCGCGAGTTAATCAACCGTCGCGCGATCGCATGAATGAACTAAACAGGCAATGGGCGTCGTTGAAAGCGCGAGGCACTGAGATTCTCGATAAGGACATTCCAGCACTGAACAAACGCCTTTGGGACGCCGGGTTGGGAGCTATTTGGAAGGACTGAAAACAGGAAGCAGGAGCAGTGGGCAGTAGGCAGGAGCAGGAGGTGCGAAGTATTAGCACAGCTTTTGGTTCCTGCGCACTCGCTTCCACCTCGTTAGAGGTGCGATGTTTATAGCTCGAAACGCCAACTGCCATTTATCTCCGTACGGCAGCGCGGAAACGTTACGTATTGGGTATCAAGAGGTCTCCGCGCTGCCGAACGGAGATGAAGTCAAGTTTGTATTCGGTCTATAAACATCGCACTCCTACGGAGTGATAGCGGGAGTACTAAGGACAAAGTACCAAGCAAGGCGCGAAGATGCGGATCGCACTAATCATAGTTGGTATTTTCATCGGAGCTGCCGGAGGCGTGATCGCCTTTCGGGCTCTCTATCTTGAACCAACCTCCACTGTTGTTATCACTAGCGACGAAATCCGCGAATTACCTAACTACACCCGCGTGGTCGGCGGCGCACTGATGCTCCTGATTGGGGCAGCGGTAGCCTACCTCGCCGCCACACGCTTGAATCGAAAATCATGATCCTCGATTACGCATAGGTGACGGTGCCTGACACCGGACATTTGAAATATTTCACGCCTCATTCCCACTGGCATCAGGACCTCAAACACATGAAAACTTACCTGCACAAAACATTCGTAGTTAATGATCCTCAGGCCCGACTCCGTAAAGCCAATGATCTACTCTCTTATGAAATGGAGAACGGCGTGCCCAAGTTGATTCCGAACGGAACCGAGATCCAGGTTTCAGACGTGAAACTGGTCAATGGACGTGCGTTTGTTCTTGCTGTCGATTGGGGATGGACTGCCGGCGATAACCTCAAAGGCGACTTCCTGAATGAGACGCTTGCAGAGTTTCCTCCGAATGGCAGCGATCAGAAAGGACCAAACGCAGCTTGGGATAAAGGCCATTTCTTGAAACAACTGACGTTGATTCAGGTTATCGGCGGCAATAACTCTCTGAAGTGGGTTTCGAAAGACATCGTGGAGTTCTACCTGGAGTTGGTGAACGATGCAGCCGCGGATGGCGTAGATCTCCCTTTGCGGAGTGGTTTTCGCACGTACGCCGAGCAGCAATATCTCTACAACGGTTGGATTCACCACTCGCCGGGTTTCAATCTCGCCGCCGAACCAGGCAAATCAAATCATCAGGATGGCTACGCCTACGACTTTGCGATCAGCAGTTATGAAGGCAATCCGATGTACGATTGGCTAAAAGCAAACGGACCGGCGCATGGCTTTGTGCGCACGGTGAATAAAGAGCCGTGGCATTGGGAATACAGACCCGAAGTGGCCGCGACCGGCGCGTACAAAACAGCGAATGTGATCAAATAAAAGAGTTCGTGCGGAGTCCGAAATCAGTTTGCGCGGATCGCCGGACAACGTTGTGTGTCCTATAATCAGAGCATGAATGACAAAGATCCGCTCGCGACCTCGGGATTGCCATCTTTAAATCGTCCAAAGGAACTTAAGGACGATACAAAGCAAGGCGAGATGGTAAGCACGCCGAGCGCAGGAAGATTTTTGATTCTTGTAGTCGACGACTCAGCCGATAACGTCGCGGTGATGAGTCTGCATCTCCAGGATCAAGGCTACAGAGTGGTGACGGCGAGTAACGGCGAAGAAGCCATCAGCGTCGCGGCGCAAACCCGGCCCAACTTGATCCTCATGGACATCAGCATGCCGGGCATGGATGGCTTAGCTGCGACACGCAGAATTCGCGAGAGCGATGAACTAAGCGAAGTACCGGTGATCGCTGTTACGGCGTTGGGTACAGAAGGTTTTCAACGCGCCGCGTATGATGTTGGTGTGTCCGGTTATCTCACAAAACCTGTCGATTTTGATCGCATGCATCAACTCGTTGCTCGTCTGTTGACTCAGCGCGAATCCGGCAACCTCACTTGATGTTCAATACCCCCAACGGCAGTTGGGGGATCGTTCAAACCCAACCTACTTCCGCTATCATCAGCGACTCGGGCGCGCCGCGAACGAACTTGAGTAATAGAACTCAACTGAATGCGCGGCGCGTCGAGTTTTTTGTCCTTGTGTTGTAGGCCGAATCTGAACGATCCCCCAACTGCCGTTGGGGGTATTCGCGTGAGAGAAAGTCGACTTATTTACTTAAGATGCTTCGTCGTGTCTTCAGTAACGCTAAACCTGGTGGGAATGAATTCAGTGGTATTCGCGGGTCTTAGCTCCGGAGTATCTAACGTCGCACCGGTTAGTGCTCCCGTTTCTCTACTTCCGCGTTTCGCGGCTTCAATCATCTTCCTGCTGACGAAGTAACCGTTGAAGATCAAAGCAAGACCGACAAATAACGGTATTAGACCGGCAAGCCAGATCCGGCTTAGTATCTCAGCTGTATCGCGCTGCACACTCCCGCCAATAATTATCCCCTGCATGAATATTGCCAGGAAGATCATCAGCGCCACCCCGACGCTGCTCGTGATTACGCCCGCTTTGATTTCGTTGTAGCGCTTGGTCTCAGGGGTTATTCCTCGCAGACGCTCCAGCTCTTTTTGATGTCTGATTGCTTCCGCGGCCGCCGCAAACTGCGTACCCCAGGTCATGTCCCAATTAGTCTTTTCGTCGGTTTGTCTGTTATCGACAACTTGTCGGACGGCGTACAGATTTGCACCGCACGCCTTGCAGAATTTCAACTCTTCGTCTTGACTGGACCCGCAACGAGGGCAAAACATGAGCGCGCTCCTAGTTGATAAGCTTCAGCCGAATACGACGATTATACGCGGTATGTTCGCCAACACCGCACGCTCCAGACACCGCGGACTTTAGGTCCGCGGTACTTCAACTTCAGCCTACTGTAGCGCCGATTTCCCTCCGGCGCGCTGCGCGCGCCTTCTTCTTTGGGATCCTGAGTAGGTAGAAATTGAAAAACCACGGACCTGAAGTCCGTGGTCTCAGTTTAGTTCCACACTCGCTTGACGCATCTCGAAACGCCGCGTTAGTCTGCATCCAGCGTTAACGACCAACCTTGCCAAAAGAAATTGGGGCCGTAGCTCAGCTGGGAGAGCGCATGACTCGCAGTCCTCAGGTTTAATCAGTCAACAACAAAACGGGTTGAACCCAGCGAGGATTCCGTGGTCACTTCTGGTTGCGCGCGCCAAACGTAGTGTTGCTCCTGTCGCGGAAAAATAACAAGAAGGGCTACGCAGCATTACTGGATCAAATCCTATTTATAAACAACTTTCCTCATGTTGGCTATCTTCGGTCTAAGGAGTATACTGCGCTCAAACGAGCCCAGCTCTCTCGCTTCGCAGGTCTTCTGGAATCTGCCGGACCACCTGAAGTCCTAGCTCACAACCTTCTCTCGCGTCGTCCAGCGACTCTTTATTGCGATGAAAAACTTGGTTCTCCCCCTCCTGCTAGTAGTGTCTTTTTCTGGGATTGTGAATGGACAGAAAAGGCCAACTACAAAACCGTCACCAACACCGACAGCGAGTCCGTCACCCACGCCGTCACCAACACCTACGCCGACGCCGAGACGGTCACCGAAGCCGACACCAACTCCAAGTCCGTCGCCAGCACCGACGCCGACGCCAACACCGACACCGTCACCAAGTCCGCCGCCACCAACACCGACACCGTCACCAAGTCCGCCGCCACCAACACCGACACCGTCACCGAGTCCGTCGCCAGCACCGACACCGACACCCACTCCGGAACCGACACCGACACCCACTCCGGAACCGACACCGACACCCACTCCGGAACCGAAACCGACACCCACTCCGGAACCGACACCCACACCCACTCCGGAACCGACACCCACACCCACTCCTGGTCCGGAACCTAGCCCTACGCCGGAGCCGACTCCCAACTTAACGAAAGTAAGCCTCTACACTGCAAATCTCGCGCATGGCGCTAACACTGGCGGAGGTTTTGACTATGCCAACCAAGCTAACATCCTTTCGTCTGCAGACATTGTCGGCGCTCAGGAAATCACACCTGGAGATTTATCAAGTTGGGATCCTGCGTTTACCGCGAAGGGCTTCAATAGGGCGATTTACTTCCCGAACTCGTCCGGACCAAACAATACCGGAGACGGTCAGGTATTTTGGTATCGCGCCTCAAAGGTGACGCTCTTGCAGGCGTACAGCCATCAACTTAGTACCGGTTTTATCAGTTGGGATGGTTCCACGAACGTCGATAAAAGCGCGGTCGCCGTGAAGGTTGCGATTGCGAACCGCGAGTTTATTGTCGTAAACACACATTTATGTTGGAGTCGCTGTGCCGACACTCAAGCCGACATTGAAACTACCGGCTACTCCCAACAACGAGTCGCGCAGATCAACGAATTGCTGTCGTGGATTGACATTGAGTTTTCTGATTTCGTTGGGCATGTGGTTCTTCTCGCCGATATGAATTTTACGCCGGCATTCCTGAAGCAGCCGTCTGGTTACCAGATTGATTTGTTGACGGGTAACTACACAGATCTTTGGCAACAAGGACTGGTTTCTGGCCGCGCTTTTGCTGAGTGGGGCGATCGAGATAATGACGGTATTCCCGATATGCCACTGGGTAACCTGACGACGCGGACCGCCGATAAGCGGCGAGTTGATTACATCTTTCTCAGTAATAACTCCACGATCCTGTCGCTCGACCATATCGAAGTGCCGGACTTGCGGGTTCAGTGTCCGCATGCGTTGGTGTTCGATGGTGGGAACTTCCCCTCATGCTCTCCTCAGGTACGATGGCAATGGGACGTCACGGATGACTACGGTGTCCGGCCCTCCGATCACAATTGGGTCAAGGCTGTACTCACGATTCACTGATCCCTAAGCGTTCGGATTTGATGTTATTAAGAATTATTAGAGGTTGGCACCAGCGAGGATTTTGGGCCATTCACGTCTCGTTACAGATGGTTGGTCCAACCTCCAGCATTAGTATCAGTTCCTGCGCTCACAACTGGCGTCAATGCAATTCCGAAAACAGCACCTTTGCTTGACTCAACTCAAAACGCTAGGCTAGTCTGCATTCAGTTACTCACTCGCTTCGAGGGGCCGTAGCTCAGCTGGGAGAGCGCATGACTGGCAGTCATGAGGTCAGGGGTTCGATCCCCCTCGGCTCCACCAATTCTTTCAATAAACCAAATCCCTATACAGTTAGTATGGTCTCCACGATCGATCTCTGAACGACGGTCCGTAATAACAGGTTCACACCATAGAATTGGGAAATATTGACGGTCGCCCCAGCGTTAAAATACACTCCGTCATTCTTCAAGCGTGAATTCAACATGCCCAGACCATGACTGTTCCTGCCGGCACACGCTTCGGTCGTTATGAAATCCGTTCTCTCATCCGCAAGGGTGGTATGGGAGAGGTTTACTTAGCTCAGGACACCCAACTTCGACGCCAGGTGGCAATCAAAGTTCTCACCGCTGAATTCACCCAGAATGCAGATCGGCTTCATAGATTCGAGCACGAGTCTTATGCCGCGTCCTCACTGAATCATCCCAACATACTGACGATTCATGAGATCGGTTCACAAGACGACGTGCACTACATCGCCACTGAATACATCGAAGGGGAGTCGTTGCGCGATCGATTGCATCACTCGCGTATGCAGTTGCGCGAAGTACTAGACGTCGCCATCCAGGTAGCATCTGCTCTTTCAGCAGCCCATCAAGCCAGTATCGTGCACAGAGACATTAAGCCGGAAAACATAATGCTGCGACGTGACGGCTACGTTAAGGTGCTGGACTTCGGGCTGGCAAAACTAACTGATACTGGCACAAGGAAGCACGAGGCCGAAGATGCGCCGACGCGCGTGATGATCAAGACAGATCCGGGCGTTGTGATGGGAACCTCTTTTTATATGTCACCAGAGCAGGCGAGAGCGCAGGAGGTCGACGCCCGCACAGACATCTGGAGCTTGGGCTGCGTGATTTATGAAATGGTTACCGGCCGCATGCCCTTCGAAGGACCAACAACCAGCGATGTGATCGGTTTGATTCTCCACAAGGAACCGCCACCGCTCGCTCGTTACGAAGCAGAGATCCCGGCCGAATTAGATCGCATCGTGACAAAGGCATTGGAGAAAGACCGTGAAGAGCGATATCAAGTGATCAAAGACTTAGCATTAGACCTCAAGAAGCTCAAACAGCACACCGAATTTGAGTTGGAGCTTGAACGCACCATCGCACCAGAAGAGCGAAGTGGGTCGACTCACAAAACCTCTATAGCTGAACGTTCAACTGCGACAGCAAAAGCCTCAGCAACTCAAACAGACTCTCCGGCCGTAGTTCACACTGCATCAAGCGCAGAATACATCGTAAGTCAGATCAAAACTCATAAGAAGGCGTCTGCGCTCATGGCGGCAGCATTCGTGTTCGCTGTTGCCGCAGGTGTGTTCTATTACTTGAAACCTGTTTCAGCTCTCACCGACAAAGACACGATCCTAATTGCAGACTTCGTCAACACCACAGCCGATACAGTGTTCGATGGCACGCTTAAGCAAGGCCTCGCTGTGCAACTCGCACAGTCGCCGTTCTTGAACGTATTCCCAGACGCTCGGGTTCGTCAGACTCTGCGGCTTATGGGTCGCTCGCCTGATGATCGCGTGACCAAAGAGGTGGCCCGCGAGATCTGCCAGCGCCAGGGACTTAAAGCATTTTTGGCAGGCTCCATCAATAACCTCGGCACGAGTTACGTAATCACTCTCGAAGCCATCAATGGTCAAAGTGGCGAGGAGATAGCCAGGGAACAAGTAGAAGCTGCAAGCAAGGAGCAGGTGCTGAAGGCACTGACTCAGGCTGCGAGCCAGTTACGCAAGAAGCTGGGCGAGTCGCTCAGTTCGATTCAGAAGTTCGACGCGCCGCTGGAACTGACCACTTCATCGCTCGAGGCACTAAAAGCTTACTCACTCGCATTCGAGCAGTCGAGCAGAGGCAGGTCTCTTGAATCTATTCCGTTCTACAAGCGCGCGGTTGAATTGGATCAGAACTTCGCTTATGCCTACGCCTCGTTAGCAGTGCAGTATACCAACACCAATCAGCCAAAGTTGGGGGCAGAATACGCCGCGAAAGCTTTTGCGTTGCGAGATAGAGTTAGTGAACTAGAGAGGCTACGCATCGCTGCCTTTTACCACTCGTTTGTCACAGGGGATGTGGAGAAGCAAATTGAAGCGCTCGAAATATACAAGCGGACTTACCCGCGCGATGCGAGGGCACCCAATAACCTGTCTGATACCTATACTAGAACAGGACAATTCGAGAAGGGTGCTGTTGAAGCTCGCGAAGGTATACGACTCAACCCTAACAGCATAGTTGGGTATGCAAACTTAGGGCAGGCGTTCATAGGTCTTAGTCGTTTCGCGGATGCCAAGGAGGTCTTCGAGCAGGCCTCCCACCAGAACCTCGATTCTACGCTCTTCCACGCGTTCCTATACGAGGTCGCCTTTTCTGCCGGAGACACAGCGGCTATGCAGCAGCAACTCGATTGGTGGCGAGGCAAGCCGGATGAATACACCGCGCTCGATAAGCAAACTCAATCAGCAGCCTATTCTGGCCAATGGCAGCGTTCTCTTGATTTCTCGCGGACCGCTATTGAGATGGCTACGCGCAGCGAAACTAAAGAGGTAGCCGAACGGTATGTTGTAGAATCAGCGCTTCGTGGCGGAGTCTTAGGTCAGTGCTCGCAGACCAAAACAGCGCTCACTCAGTCTGCAAGGCTTGAACGCAACAACTTCTTTCTGACGCGTGGAGCGCTCGCACTCGCGCTGTGTGGCGATGCGAGCCAGGCCCAGTCTTTCGTCGACGAAGTAACCAGGGAGCGTTCAAACGACACCTTGATCAACTCGTTATGGATTCCCGTAATTCGAGCGGCGATCGAGATAAATCGCAACAATCCGTCGGAGGCCATTAAGCTTCTGGAGTCTGCGCGTCGCTTCGAACCTGCCGCGGAATTCTGGCCGCAATATCTTCGCGGCCTCGCTTACTTTAAGTTGAGGTCAGGAAACGAGGCGGCAACTGAGTTTCAAAAGATACTTGATAACCGGGGACAGGCGACGCTATCGGTGTTGTATCCTCTCGCAAATCTTGGTTTGGCCCGAGCCGCAGCACTGACAGGTGATATAGGCAAAAGCCGCAAGGCCTACCAGGATTTCCTCTCTCTTTGGAAAGATGCTGATGGTGACCTCTCTGTTCTGCAAGAAGCAAAACAGGAATACGAGAAAATCAAATAAAGAACTGAGAACCAAGCGGCGATCGATCGTTGTGGCCAAATTGTGGTCGGATGCGGCAACAAACTACCGACACGAGACAGTCAACAATGTAACGAAACGGGAAACCCTTGAAAATCCGTGCTGGCTGCAACCCATTTAATTGTTTGAGTTTAAGAAAAACGCTTGGCTAGAACTGGCAGTCATGAGGTCAGGGGTTCGATCCCCCTCGGCTCCACCAATCCTTTCAAGCACTTACAGCAACAATCGTCGCGGCCTTCGTTCCTCTTGGGGCCGAATTGTCGGGAAGAAGGTCTGGGAAGATGAGAGGCGACAGTCGGCTTGTCTCGTTGGCAGGGCATCTCTAAAAGGCCCAACCTCCGCACCGCGTAAACCTCCATCCACGGCCGTCGGTGGCATTTTGTTTTTTTTCAAAGCACTGATGAGCCAAATTGCGAATGATTTACGCCTTAGTAAATGTGGCGTCTTAAATGTGGCGTCACGATCAAAGGCGATCCGTCGAGGTGACGTCGCCGATCCGACAGACAGAACTCGGCTACAGAATTAAGGGCAAGCCCGTGTCCGGCCGGAATAAATCAGGAGGACGTCATCATGACCAATGAGCAGATCAAACTAGTACAGGATAGCTTTAACCAGGTCGCGCCGATCGCTGAGACCGCTGCACAACTCTTCTACGCCCGACTCTTCGCACTCGACCCCGATCTGGAATTGCTCTTCACAGGAAACCTGACGGAGCAAGGCCGCAAACTAATGCAAATGATCGGACTTGCCGTCAACAGTCTTGACCGGATGGAACACCTTCTGCCAGTGGTGCGATCACTGGGCACACGACACGTTGGCTATGGGGTGCGAAACAAAGATTACGATACAGTTGGACAGGCGCTTCTGTGGACACTGCAGAAAGGTTTGGGCGAAGCCTTCACACCCGACGTTGAAGCAGCCTGGCGTAACGTGTACGTCACGCTCGCATCCGCAATGCAAAGTGGGGCGGGAGCGCCGGCCGGTGCTGTTGCTACTCTTGCCGAGACGATATAAGAAAACACAAAAGCACTCAATACAACGAAGAAATCCTGAAGGGGTTCGATCCCCCTCGGCTCCACCAAGTTTTCAGCGACCCAAAGCAGAACGACAGCGAAGGTTGCTCTTTCAAGTCAACGGTATTTATTTAACTTGGGAAACCCACCTTCCTCACTAGCTCCTTAAAACGTGGATCGTCGCGAAGGCTTTCCAACCTCGGATCGAGTTGCAACAATTGCATTTGAAACGCTCGCTCTTCGAACGCCTTTTCAAGCCAGGACAGAGCCTCGTCCCTCTCTCCCAGACCAGCGCAGATAACGGCTAGACTAACCGCAGGTATGTATTCGGTTTTTCGGAGCCTTTTAAGTTCTTCCAGCTCTTTCTTCGCATCAGAAATGTGACCGGAAACTGCATAAACATATCCAGGCACGCCCGTTATGTTTACTCCCGCACCTTCCGGGGCTTCTCGTATCTTCGCTAGAGCTTCTTCGTACATTCCCTTTCGGACGTAGGCAATGGGCAGAAACTGATGCGCAGCTGGAAAATCCGGATCCAGTTCCAGACATCTTTGAAATTGTGCAATAGCCTGATCGTAGTTTTGGGCATATAGGAAATTCATTCCGAGCTCAAAAATAGTGATAGCCGACAACGGATCGAGTTCGAGAGCCAGCTTTCTTTCAGAAATGGCTTCGGTTACGTGGCCTGTTCTCTCCAGATATCCGCCATACCACTGATGTGTGAGCGCATAACGCGGATTCAATTCGAGCGCACGTTTGAATTCCTTTTCAGCATCCGTCCAGTTCCATTCGTAAACCTGCAGTACGCGGGCCAGCGATGTATGGGCTTCGGCGAGCGTCTCGTCTATCGCCAGAGCCTGCAAGGCGGCCGTTTTCGCCTTCGGCATGGCAACGTGCGGCTCAATTCGATTGGCAGGCACCACGTAGCTATCAGCAAGTCCGGTATAAGCCAGCGCAAATCCAGGATCTTTTTGGATTGCCTGCTCAAAGTACTCAATCGCCTTTCTGATCGAATCGGGAGTTCGCTTGTTCCAGAAGAATCGTCCTTTCAAATAAAGCTGGTAGGCCTCTGAGTTGTCCGTATAGTTCCTGGTCAACCGTTTCGCCTCTGCATTGGAGAGCCGCGCGCGTAGTTTTCGCGAAACATCGCTCGCGATATCCTTTTGTAGAACGGCAATATCCTGCATCTTCCGGTCGTACTGTTCTCCCCAAAGCGAGGCGCCGGTCTGAGCATCGACCAACGAAAGATATAGTGTGACGTTATCGCCACGCTGAAGAACACGTCCAAGGAGCAATGCATCGACTGACAGCTCCTGACTGATTCGCTTTTCATCGATGTTTGAGCCCTTATAGCGGAAGACGGAATTTCTCGCCTTTACCGATAAGTTGGGCAAATTCGACAAACTGTTTATGAGCGATTCCGTCATACCGTCGGACAGATATTCGACATCAGGATTCCCGCTTTCGTTAACAAAGGGCAACACGGCGATAGAATCAATCTGAGTTCCAGCTGCGCCTCGCATGGACCAATACCAATAGCCACTTCCAATCAAGGCAAGCAGCAGAACCGTGATGAAGGCAGCGCCAAGTTTGTGCCTCGTAATCCCTCTAACCACATACTCCGCACTCGATGCAGGCTGGCTAACTGAGTGAGTGCTCTGTGCGGCAGCAACATCAGCAGTGCCAGGACCTGAGCTCACTGCGGTCGAAGGCGCCACTGACCGATCAATTTCAGTGACGCCTTTCAACTCCTCGATTACTTCTTCCAAATCATTCGCGGTGTCGCGAATCGTCTGATACCTCTTCTCTGGTTCTTTTGTGAGGCACCGGCGAATGATGCGCTGCAGTTCCGCCGGTGCGTTTGGGTTGCCATCAGCAATGGCTGGCGCCGGGTCGTGAATGATCTTGTGCAAAGTATCGACCACTGAGTCACCGGCAAATGGCTTCCGACCTGTAACTGCTTCGTAGAGGACGCAGCCAAAGGAGAAGATGTCTGAACGCTGATCAAGAACCTTTGCGTTTACTTGTTCCGGGGACATGTAACCAACCGTCCCCATGATTGCACCGGGTGAGGTGCGTTGCGGCAGTGCGACGGTTGCGACTTGACTGTCCACTTCCTCAGGACCAAGGCGCTGCTCTGTCACCTCGACCAATTTTGCCAGGCCGAAGTCAAGAATCTTCGCGTGACCATCACGGGAGATCATGATGTTGTCGGGCTTCAGATCCCGATGGATGATACCGGCCGCATGCGCTTTGGAGAGGCCGTCTGTGACTTGATGGAGATACTGCAGCACCTTTAAAAGTGGGGTGTGTTCATGATGAATCTCCTCGCGCAACGTGTGACCGTCGATGAACTCCATCGCGATGAAGTGTACTGAGTCACCCTCGAGAGTCTGGTTACTGAGCCGGTTCTCGGCCTCTCCGATCTCGTAGATGTGTGCGATGTTGGGATGGTTCAGTGCAGCGGCACATTTTGCCTCCTGCACAAAACGACGCATGTGATCCTGATTGGCGGCGAAAGCTGAAGGGAGAATTTTCAGCGCTACTTTGCGATCGAGTTTCGTGTCTTGGGCCAAATACACTTCTCCCATCCCACCCGAGCCGAGCTTGGAAATGATCAAGTAATGCGAGATCGTGGTGTTAGGAGAAATTTCGCGCACAGGATCTGAGTCTGCTAGTTGAACAGCCTGGGGGGAAGCGCAAGCTCACGGCTTGGCATTTCGGCTCAGAAGAGTACGGTAAGGAAGGTAACAACTGCAATCCGGCGCATTACAACGCATTCAATTGTTTTGGCTTAAGAAAATCGCCTAGCTAGAACTGGGAGACATGGGTCAGGGGGTTCCCCTCGGCTCCACCAACATTTACAAGTTATCGAAAGTTATTTCGTCAGAGTCTTCCCGCTCCGCCCAACTCTTGTAAGGGCATCCTTGAGGTGGTATAAAACAGCCACACACTCTGTGCTGCCACTTTTGATAATCAGCCCCAGCTGATTTCCCCCGACTGTCTTTCTCAAATCGGAAGTAAACAACGTGTCTACAAGTTGTTCAAAGTTCATAGTTCGACCTGTTGTCTCTTCTTTAGCAATCTGCATCGTGTGGATCTCACCCGTACCAGGACAGAGGCAGACTAACGGAGGCGAAACAAAGCCACGCTCGACTGTTAGTTACCAGGAGCAGTCACCCGGCGGCGGCGACGAAACTAATCTCGAGGCTGGATCGCCACAAGCTCGGGCGGAGGCAAAGAAATTATACAAAGCGGGAGTGGATTACGGTAACGGTGGTTTCTTTCCTCAAGCGGCTGAACTTTTTCGCCGTGCACTACGATTGAATCCTCAGTATATAGATGCGCATTACAGTTTGGGCCGCGCCTATTCCGACATGCGAGAGTGGAATAAAGCTATCGAGTCGTTTGAACAGGTAGTCGCACTAGATCCCAAAGATAAAGACGCGCAGAAACGACTTAACCACGCTCGGTTGATGCTGGAGACGGAAAAACCTGAAGCGCAAC
>DATJKB010000653.1:0-4426 GCA_035491875.1 Pyrinomonadaceae bacterium
TCGGCTGGACGGTGGTTCTCTTTGGAGGCTGTAACAACAAAAAGCCGCGAACCGAAGCGTTGCTAACGCTGGTTCACGGCACTTAAGAGTTTAAGAGTTGAAACTTAGGGGTTTAAGGTTCCGCGAATCAGGTCGGTACGCTCATGGGACCGTTCCACATTTAGTTCGCGGATTCGAATCAACATGCGCGCGAGAATATTAGACTTTGCGCAAGCTGTCAAAGCTCGAGACTCCGATGCTTGATTTTTGAGACGAGCGGGTAACGACGCTGTCAATAATGACAGTGTTTTCTCTTGATCCGTTCAATTAAAGTGGCACGATCGGTATGTAATTTAGGAAGCAGCTCATTTCCCAATGCCTGCAGGAGGTTGCAAAAGCTAAATGAAACTCCAAAAAGTGATCAAGCGCGCGAGGTCTTTCGCAGACCCGTTTTGTATAACCGATGGCGATCGTTTTCGGCTGAAGGATGTCGACCCGAACGATACGCTCAACCTCACTTCCGAAGATAAGCCAAGAGCGAAAGAGGCGCTGGCGATTGGCGTCGAAGCACTTACAGAGCTTCAGGACATGCTTTACGCCCAGGATCGGTGGGCAGTCCTTCTCATCTTTCAGGCTCTCGACGCAGCGGGAAAAGATGGGGCGATCAAGCACGTGATGTCAGGGATCAATCCCCAGGGATGCCAGGTGTTCTCCTTCAAGTCCCCGTCGCCCGAAGAGCTCGATCACGACTACCTCTGGCGTTGCCTGAAACAGTTACCAGAACGTGGACGGATCGGCATCTTCAACCGGAGTTACTACGAGGAAACTACCGCAGTACGTGTTCACCCGGAGTTTCTCGACGCACAGAAACTCCCGCCGCAACTGGTAACGAAAAAGATCTGGGATGAACGCTTCACCGACATACGTAATTTCGAACGTTACCTGACGCGCAACGGAGTGATAGTCCGCAAGTTCTTTCTTCATTTGTCGAAGGGTGAACAGAAGAAGAGATTTCTCGAGCGCCTCGACCGCCCTGAAAAGAATTGGAAGTTCTCGGTGAACGATGCGAAAGCACGAGAGTATTGGAAGGACTACATGCACGCGTATGAAGAAACAATTCGCAACACTGCCACCAAAGAGTCGCCCTGGTACGTGATACCCGCCGATAACAAATGGTTCACGCGGATCGTCGTAGCGTCAGCAGTCATCACTTCCCTGGCGTCTTTGGATCTCGCCTATCCAACCGTCAGCAAGGCAAAGCTCAAGGAATTAAAACTTGCGAGGGAGACACTGATGAAAACCAACGGCATTGAGATGCCGGTCGCGGACTTACAAACGAAGGTGGCCACGGTGGGTGGGTAAACGCTCGCGCGAAGGGGAGACGTGGTATCACCGCGACGGCCATTTTTAACTCGACTGATTCCTGCATTCGGCTGGCTCAGATCTTATGATTCCGCGTGGTTACGCGGTGATCTTATCGCTGGATTAACGCTCGCCGCGTATCTTCTACCAGCAGGTATCGGGGATGCTTCACTTGCGGGTCTTCCGCCACAAGCCGGTATCTACGCTTGTCTCTTCTCCGGTCTGGTTTTCTGGTTGTTCTGCAGTTCGCGATATACCGCAATCACTGTTACTTCCGCAATTTCTCTATTAGTAGGATCGTCACTCGCCGGAATGGCAGCGGGTGATGTATCTCGTTTCGCAGCTTTGGCCGCATGCACCGCGCTGATGGTTTCCGCAATTGCTTTCCTGGGTTGGCTTGTCAGGGCTGGAGCGGTGGTGAACTTCATATCTGAAACCGTGCTGGTGGGATTTAAAGCCGGCGTCGCTCTCTATCTTGCCAGCACACAGTTACCGAAGCTCTTCGGTTTCAAGGGAGGCGAAGGTAGCTTCTGGAGACGGAGCGAACATTTCCTGGTCCACCTCAACGACACGAACCTTGCTGCACTATCAATCGGCTGTGCCGCACTCGCAATACTGATCGCTGCCAAGGTGTTCCTCAAAAACAAACCTGTCGGTCTGTTCGTCGTTATCGGTGGAATCGTTGTGGCTTCACTGCTGGGGCTCGAAGCTCTGGGCGTAAAGATGCTTGGCGAAGTACCCGAAGGCTTACCGCCATTGACGCTACCGGCAGTTCATCTGTCCGATCTCAATGAACTCATGCCATTAGCCCTCGCTTGTTTCATGCTCGGCGCAGTGGAAACAGCAGCAATTGGACGAATGTTCGCCGCCAAGCATCGGCAACGATTCGACTGCAATCAGGAATTTCTTGGCCTGGCTGCGGCGAACCTCGCAGTAGGACTTGGAAGCGGATTTCCAGTAAGTGGCGGGATGTCGCAATCACTCGTTAACGAAGGTGGCGGCGCGCGAACGCCGCTGGCTGGTCTTATTGCAGCGGCGATCATTTTGATAGTAACTCTGTTCTTATCGAGCTCACTTCACAACCTCCCGCAACCAGTATTGGCGGCGGTCGTCTTGATGGCGGTTGCGGGACTCTTCAACGTCTCTGAGCTGCGACACATCAGGCGCGCCGATCGTTCGGAGTTTGTGGTAGCAATCGCAGCGCTGATAGGAGTACTGGGATCAGGGTTGTTACGAGGCGTGCTTATCGGCGCCGTGATCTCTCTGGTCCAACTTCTGCGGCGTGGCTCGCGTCCTCGCGTAGCCTCGCTGGGTCGGATTCCAGGAACGAATCGTTTCTCAGACCGAGAGCGCAATCCAGAAAATCAACTAGTGCCGGGCGCCCTGATCTTTCGCGTTGAATCAGGTTTGTTTTATTTCAATGTCGAATACATTCACGACTCTATACTAGAACATGTAGACAAAACTCCCGACGCTCGACTTGTCGTCCTCGATCTTTCGACGTCACCCGCTGTAGACCTACAAGGTGCCCACACCCTGGCAGTACTCGCGGAAGAATTAATAGAAAGAGAAATTCGCTTTCAGGTGGTAGAAGCGCGCTCCTCGGTAAGAGATCGACTGCGCGCCGAAGGTCTCGACGAGAAGCTGGGCGGCATTGACCGTTTCCGCAGTGTCGCGCAAGTGATCGAGGAGTTTGAGGGCCGGGAAACTAAAGGCGACGACAGTCCAATGCTGTCGAAAGCGGCAGTTACCGCTCCATAGGCCTGCTTCAGAGGCTCTCGCAAAAGTGCGTTTCTCATTTACGTTCTCTACACGACGTTGAAATCGCTCAACGAATGTCCGATACGCTTCAGCTTGTCGTCAACGTCCCGTACACTCATCATTCCCGAAACCGCTCAACGCGTGCTCATGTGAATACCACCAACGGCAGTTGGTGGATTGTTCAAGTCCGGCCTACTAGCAGCGATCTTCCAATCATGTCTACGCGTCGCGACCGAACTTGAACAAGAGTCCTGTCCTGAATGCGCGGCGCGTCAAGTTCTCTATCACTTGTGTTGTAGGTCGGACTTGAACGATCCCCCAACTGCCGTTGGGGGTATTTGCTTAAACATTGTTCCGGTTAGCTTGAATCAACTCCACCTCGACGACAAGCTGAAGCATATCGGACATTCGCTGAACGCTGTTGGCAGCTTACTTTCCTTCAATAGAATCACGGAACACGTGCTTGTAACCAATTAGCGTCGCTTCAAACGGGCGCGCTCAGTTGCGAGGCGCGATAGCTTCTTCCACTTCTTCTTTTCCGTGATCTCCGAGAGTTTGTCTCTTCTCCTCGCCAGGTACTTCAACTCCTTCTGTAACTTCTCGTAGCTTTCATATCGTCCAGCGTCGATCATTCCTGCTGCTAAAGCCTCACGCACTGCACACTGCGGTTCGTCTTGATGGCGGCAGTCACTGAAGAAGCAGTTGCCGGCCAGGGCCTCGATGTCCTCAAACACCAACTGCATGCTTTCGTTGCCATCCCACAACTGCAGTTCACGCATGCCTGGAGTGTCAAGCACAAGTCCTCCCGTTGGTAACAAGACTAACTCGCGATGAGTAGTCGTATGTCGTCCACGGTCGTCGTGCTCGCGCACTGTTTGTACTTTCAAGTGAGCGTCACCAGCCAAATGATTTATCAGAGTCGATTTTCCAACTCCCGATGAACCCAGGAGCGCTACCGTTTGCCCGTGCTTGAAATACTGAGCGATATCCTGCAGTCCAAAATCCGTGACAACGCTGATCGCATGGATGGGCACACCATGCGCGACGGCTTCCACCTGAGTGATGCGGTCAGCCACTCGGTCGCATAGATCCGACTTGCTGAGAATGATCACCGGATTCGCGCCGCTCTCCCATGCAATGATCAAGTACCTTTCGATCCGGCGCACGCTGAAGTCCTGATTGAGCGATGTAAGCAGGAATACCGTGTCAATGTTCGCGGCCACAATCTGTTCTTCAGTGCGCGAACCCGCAATCTTGCGCGTGAAACTGGTTCTTCGCGGCAATACTTCCTCAATGATCACCCTGCCATGTTCTGGCCGTGAAC
>DATJKB010000654.1:0-6073 GCA_035491875.1 Pyrinomonadaceae bacterium
AAAGCCGCCCACGCCTGAGCGTGGACGGCTTCGGTGAACTGTTGGGATTGGCCTGTGGGCTGACTGTGTGTCGCTTCCTGAAAAGGAGGAGCACTAGGCAGTAAGACTACTGAACCAGAATCCTAACGGTTAGCTGGTTCAGAGGTCAGGCCGCAGCCACCTCACTGTGATTAGAACTCATATATTTTTGAATCACCTCCTTTCCAGTGTTGGATTGGATAATAGATCGCAAGCAGATGAGCGTCAACGGATTTTTTAAGTATGAGGAATGAAAGTAGGACGCGGTGACACGGCGACGCGGAGACATATCACCGCGTCACCCCGTCTCCGTGACTCCCTGTCCTTCTTTATTCATCCTTCATCCTTACTCTTTTTCCGGCAGCAAACACTTTCCAGGAATGCTCGACTCCAAAGAAGTAACCAAGCTCACGATAGTCATCGCAGTGGTGAATTACAAAGTCGGCTATCTTGCCTGGCTCAAGCGATCCGATCTTGTCTCCACGATTCAAACTGTAAGCTGCGTTGATTGTCGCCGCCGTGATTGATTCAGCAACACTCATCTTCATGTGCGTTGATGCGAGCGATAGAATCATCAACATTGATGGTGTTGGCGAAGACCCTGGATTGAAGTCCGTAGCCAACACGACCGCAAGACCAGCTTCGATCATTTCGCGGGCCGCCGGATAATGAGAAGAACCCAGCGCGTAAACTGAACCTGGCAGCAATACAGGCTGAACTCCTGCTTCCCGCAAGGCCTGAATGCCTTCTGCATCCGTATGCTCTAAATGATCTGCGGTCAGGGTTCCTAGTTCGGCCGCTAGTTTTGCTCCGCCGGAGAGTGACAATTGGTCGGCGTGAATCCGCAAACCCAATCCGTGACACCGCGCGGCGGAAAGAATCTTCCATGCTTCTTCAGTAGTGAACACGTTCTCTTCGCAGAACACGTCACAAAACTCAGCGAGTTTCTCCTGGGCGACACGTGGGAGCATCTCTTCAATCAACAATGAGATGTATGCGTCGCGTCGCGAACGATATTCAGTGGGAAACGTGTGTGCCCCTAGGAAGGTTGGGACGTATCGAAGCGGCGTCTGTTCGTCTAAGGCTTTAATCGCTCGAAGCATCTTCATTTCATCTTCAAGCGAAAGTCCATAACCAGACTTTGCTTCGACTGTTGTAGTGCCACCGCGCAGAAACCACTGCGCGAAACGTCTGCCGCTGGCGATCAAATCATCAAGCGAGGCAGCGCGTGTGCGATTCACTGTCGACTGAATCCCGCCACCTCGTGCAGTAATCTCCTGGTAACTGACACCCGTTGCTCTTTCTTCAAACTCATCTGCGCGATTGCCGGCGAAGACCGGATGCGTGTGCGCGTCAACAAATCCGGGCAAGACGATTCGACCGCCGGCGTCAATCACTTCTGAATTGCCACGATCTGCGGCAATCTCGATCTCACTTCGCGAACCGACTCGATCGATCTGTCCATCGCTGACGAGCATCGCACCATCTTCAATGATTGCGAGATCACGTAGCTCAGATCCAACTCTCGGACGCTGGGGTCCTGCGAGCGTGACGAGTTGCTTGCAGTTTGTGATTAAGAGATCCGCCATAAATCATACGACTTCGTTAGGAATCGGAAGCAGGTCCACAGATTACACAGATTCGAACCTTAGAAAGCGACGTTGAGCGATTAGCTCAAATAAACCTAGTTACTCGGCGTCGCTGACTAAGATCGAATCTGTGTAATCTGCGTAATGTGTGGACCTGCTGCTACGCTTCTTTGTACAGCCATGCACCAGCGATCGTCGCTACGGTGTATTCGAAGAAGCACCAGACAATCCCTATCACCATCATGTTCCCCGGTACTTGCAGGACCATTCCGTTGATTATCCCGCAGTAAACACACGCAAAAAGCCATCCGATTACGCCAGCACAGATTGCCGTTTTTGGACCTGGGCCCAATCGTGGCCGCATCGCCGCATAAAGCCAAACGAGGACGACGCCCATCACAAACGTGAGTATGACCGCAACCGCGATGAAGCTGCCGCCAGGGTCTGGTAAATTCAGGCGCGCAAAGAATGCTTTCATTTGAGCGCCCAGGATCAGGTCGTTAACCACAAACTCGCCGATATTCATCACCAGACCTGCAACCAAACCTCCAAGCATTACACGCGCAAAGTTAATTTTGTTCATGGGGTGACTCCTTTACTATCAAAAGATTGCCGTCACCGATTGAGATCAATCGGCAACGACCGTCTCAGGTGCGACAAGTTCCGACCTTCTTTTGCCGAGCGAGTAGATAATCACACCGACTGCGTTGGCCAGAAGTACGACTGCGATAATCTTCACTGCAAACCAGAGCGGGCTGGGAACGTCGATGATCGGAACGATCGTGAAGCAGATGTAGATCACCGTTACGATGAACCCTGAAGCGCAGGCAAGTTTCAACCACAGCGGTGGCTTCACACCAAAACTCTTCATCCCGAAAATTGGGATTGAAAACAACACGAGGTAAGTAGCTGCGTAGAAAACTCCGCCTGCGTTATCGAGCAGGTGAAACGCTTCTTCCGCTCGCGTGCCCGCAAAACTCAAAAGCCCCAGGATGAGTGTGAATATGCCGACGAAGAGAATTGAATTGACCGGTGTTTTGTACTTGGGATGCAAGCGTGTAAACCAACCAGGTAACAAACGATCCCAACCCGCCACTAACGGCAGACGAGAATTGCCGGCGAAGTAAAGACTCATTAAGGCGATTTGCCGAACGACTACGCCAAGAATGGCAATTGAAACCACGTTTCCAACCCAGCCAAATGATCCGAATCCGCGCGAGAGCACTTGCGCGATCGGACTGATCGTGTCGACTTCTTTGGGCGAGACAAACGCCAACACAGAGCTCGTGCCAAGAATGAACATAGCAGCGATGATCGGCGCGGCAATGATCACTGAGCGCCCAAAGTTGCGGGCCGGAGCGCGTGTTTCACCAGCCATGATGGCGATGTATTCAAAACCTGTGAGTGCGCCCAGGGCGAGCTTGCTGCACACGTTCACGTTATAGGCTGAGAATGTGGGAACCTGAATCGTGAATGGATGATATTCGCCGATGCTGCCACGGACCAAACCGAAGAGTGGCATCAGAATCAACGCCGCGAATGTGAGCATCAGCATCAGCCCGCCGGCGTTGTGAAACCATTTGCCGACAGCCAACCCTCGCGTCGCAGCCAACACCATTCCGATCACCAGCACAAGACTGACGAAAATGACGAGCATGTCATTTTCCTTCATCCAGGCAGCTGCTGGTCCAATTGCGTACGAAACGTTGGTTGTGACTACGAGGCCGATACCTGCGAGAATTGAGATAGCAAACACCCATAGATTCCACGCGACCATGAACGCCAGGAAGTCGTTGAAAGCAAACTTGGCCCACTGGTAAAGGCCACCTTCGAGTGGCATCAGACGATTCAGGAAGATAACGGCCGCGGCCAGTGGCAAATAGAATGTGACGATGGCGATGAGCCAAAAAACATTTTGTTCGTTGCCGAGTTTTGCGGCCCAGCCCACCCAGATCGTGCCGACTACGAACACAACCTGCGTCAGAACGAGATCAAACAGACCTAGTTCTTTTTTTAGAACACCGCTACGCTGCTCGACTTCGCGCTCGCGCGCTGAGACGCTCGAGTTTTCGATTGGTGAACTCAAGTATTCGGAGCTGCTCCTGCGTGCTGCTCCTGCTCCTGGACTAGGAAGTATGATCGTGAACTATTCGCCAACCCTTGCTCGTGCGTTTGAAGATGAGAGTGAATCTTCCGTGTGGTTCATCGTTGGCTCGTTTCAACGACCAGCGACCGAGGACACTCGCGGAGCTATTACCGAGTAAAGTGATTTCGAGATCTGAAAAGGTCAGCACACCCATCTTCTCGCGTGTGTCGTAACTTTTCTTGTAACGCTCAAGTACTGTTTGCCAGCCGCGCGTCACATTATCTCCTGAAATGAATACTGTCTTTTCGGATCGCTCGTAACCATCCATGTAGCCTTCGATATCGCCACGGTTCCATGCGTCGCGCTGGGCGTCCATGACCGCTCGTATTGCAGCTATAGATTGAGAAGATTTTGTCTTTGACGAAGGCTGCCGCGCAAACGTTGAGAGAGAGACACAGAGCACAAGAACGGCGATGAGTGGAAATCCAGGCGTGCGAGTCATGTCGTTGTTGAAGGCGCAGAACCGCGAAACTGAGAAGCGCGGCACATATATCATGCCAAGGCAGTTACACTCAACCCACTCGAAGCGCGCAGTTGAATGTAATGCCCGCTTGCCCCCTTCCCAACTGCGCTCTTCGAGCGAATTGAATGGTAATGATCTTCTTGTTCAGAAGTATCTGTAGTGGCCGGTAATCTTCCAATTGAACAACACATTTTCTACTCGCGTTCCAGCCCCGATGTTATGAACTATCAAAAACTGTCCATCGGATGTTAGAGCCATGTCGGTAACAATCCCGATGTGGTCCACAGCACCACCTAAATCCCAGGTCACAAGATCGCCAGGTCGATAGTCGTCAGCTATCGAGGTGACTGCGACTGACTTTCCCTTGCGATCAAAGTAAGTCATCAAATTCGGCACGCGACGATGATCGATATTCGGGTCAGGCCGGCTCAATCCCCACCGTTTCGGATAGTCAGCCCATGCGCGAGACATGTCTTCATGGATTTCCTTTTGCAGATCTACACCAACTGCGCGAAAGGCACGGACGAGCACGTCAGTGCAAACACCTGTTTCTTTTGGTACGTCTCCACCCGGGTAATCGAGACTAACGTATGAAGGATCGTAGCCAGTAGTAACACCAACCTGCGCGACCGCTGCATCAATGAACTTCTTTAAATTCGGAGCCGCATTCGCCGGCAGCGACTTGTAGACCGGGCTGGGCGAATTAACAGCGCCGCCGCGGGTTGCATTACGCGAGTCGCGCTGACATCCAGCGGCAGTGACGAGCAGAAGAGAAATCAAAACCAGCCGCAGATATCGTGGAGAGAACAAGACCGACCACAGATTTCGCAGATGAACGCTGATTGGATTAAAGATTCGCTCTGAGCTTCCACCTAATTCTTGATCTGTGTTCATCAGTGCAAATCTGCGGCTCTAACTGTTTTTCTTTAACCACTCACGAATATCCTGGCGCATCGGTGGAACAATTTCATGTGCTGCGTCATACGATCTAAACTCAACATCGTTGGCACGCATTCTCAACTGCGATTCATACGGTTCGACCCGAGTGGGCGGATAAAACTCGTCGCGGGTTCCTGCGAGATGGAAGACTGATGCCCCTGTCGGCTTGTAGAGATCGCTCGTTTCCCAGTCACCCGGCGTGCCACCGCAGATTCCAATCACGCCTCGCAAACAATCTGGTTGCGTAAAGGCAAACCGGTAATTAAGTGCGCACGACTGAGAGAAGCCGAGTAGAAAGATCCGTTCGCGATCAGCAACGTCTTCAGTGATCAGTCTGTCGATCAAATCAAGCACGGCACGCTGATGAACCGCCACAGATTCTTCCGACTTGAAATTCGTCAACCAACCGAAGCCAAACCGCAACGGTCCACCCGGCTCTTTGGGCTCCCTCATGTGCTGGTGAAATCCCTGCAGTGAAGCGATCGCAAAATTATCCGGCGCCATCTGCCGCGCCTCACGCATCATCTGTCGCTTGTTCGCGCCGTAACCGTGGAGCGCGAGCAACAACGGTGCTGGTTTCGACGCTGGGACGCTGAGATCGTAGTAGAGATTGATCTCGGCGGTTAGTCGCCGATCCTCACCCAAGTTCTCTGGCTGATTTTGCATCTGATTGTTTGGTTGTTCTGTTAACGACGATTAGCACGAGATAAAAGATCAGTAAAGGCACGAATAGAAGAACGGCAAAAAGCGATAACCACTGGAGCACAGCGAACGTGCCGTCGTTCGCCGTCGGCGTCCGTTCGGAAAGGCCTGCCATCAGAGCGAGGACCGCTTTCTCGAGGTTCAGCCAGGTCAGCGCTACGACGACGAGTGTTAGAGGGAGAAGCGAGGCAACGAGTATTGAGCCCACTTCAAGAC
>DATJKB010000655.1:0-6374 GCA_035491875.1 Pyrinomonadaceae bacterium
ATGTTTTTGGCATAGCCTGATCGGCGTTGACAACAATGGACGCGCAACAACCCCGGTCCTAAGTTGGGCAGACACGCGCGCCGCGCAGTCAGCAAGCTTTCTTAAATCCCACGTCGACGAAAACGAGTTTCACCAGCGCACAGGTTGCCGGTTTCACGCCAGTTACTGGCCGGCAAAGCTTCATTGGATTAGACACGAGCAACCGCCGACCTTCGAAAACACGAAGCAGTGGTTAGGCTTTTCGGAGTACTTGTGCCAGCAGCTTTTTGGAACGACCGCAATGAGCGTGTCGATGGCTTCCGCAACGGGCCTGCTCAACCAACGCACTTGTGAATGGGACACCAACAGTCTTCAGGCACTTCAGATCGCACCGGAGCTCCTGCCCGAGATCGCGAGTGACCATGAACACCCTCAACTTCGTCCGGAATTTGCTGAGCGCTGGCCGACTTTATCAGAGGCGAGACTGTCGATGGTTGTAGGAGATGGCGCGGCAAACAACATCGGCGGCGGTTGTTCTACACCAGATCGATTCGCGTTGATGGTTGGCACATCGGGGGCGATGAGAGTTGTATTTGAAGGTGGACCGCCCGATTCTCTACCGCCGGCGTTGTGGAGTTATCGAGTCGATCGTTCAAGAGTAGTGGTGGGCGGTGCACTTTCTGACGGTGGCGGTCTCTATCGTTGGCTTTCCGATCTGATGTGCATCGGCGATGATCCTGTCGATCTCGAGAATCGTTTGGCTGCTCTCGAACCCGATTCACGCCGATTGACGGTGCTGCCGTTTTGGTCAGGCGAACGGAGTACTGGTTGGTCGGAAAACGCGCGTGGCGCAATTCTCGGGTTGACGCAGCAAACGAAGCCGATAGAGATCCTACGCGCGTCTTTGGAAGCGATCGCTTACCGCTTCGCACTGATTGCCGAGGCGCTGGAAAGCTTAACCGGCGACGCGACGATCGTGGCCACCGGAAATGCGCTTCGTTCTTCTCGCGCGTGGCTACAGATTATTGCCGACGTATTAGGCAAGCGTGTACTACTTACAAACGTAGGCGAAGCCTCAACACGCGGCGCCGCCTTGCTTGCACTCGAAGCCGTGGGCAAAATAGAAACTCTTCAACAGGATTCCCTCCTTATTGAAGAGACATTTGAACCCGACGCCACCCGGCACGCACGATATCGCGAAGGATTGTTCCGCCAGCAAGAAATCTATGATCGATTGTTCAAATCAGTTAGCATCCCATAGGACACACACCGAATGAGCGCCTCTGTGCAGAGAGAAGACACCCACACCACACCGGAACTCGATCAACTTTGTATTAACACTATTCGAACTCTTTCACTCGATGCAGTGCAGCAGGCGAACTCGGGTCATCCGGGTTTGCCCCTGGGCGCTGCGCCGATGGCTTACGTTCTTTGGACTCGTTTTCTGAGACACAATCCAAAGAACCCGAAGTGGGAGAACCGCGATCGTTTTCTGCTCTCAGCCGGTCACGGTTCGATGCTCTTGTATTCACTTCTTTACTTGACCGGTTACGACTTGTCGCTCGATGAGTTGAAGAACTTTCGCCAGTGGGGCTCGAAAACACCCGGTCATCCGGAGTATGGATTAACACCCGGCGTAGAAATAACGACTGGACCATTGGGCCAGGGGTTCGCTAACGGTGTCGGAATGGCGATGGGCGCCGCGCATCTCGCCGCGAAGTTCAACACACCGGAGTTTCCGCTAATCGATCACTACGTTTACGCGATTGTGTCTGACGGTGATCTGATGGAAGGCGTCGCCGCTGAAGCAGCTTCTCTGGCAGGCCATCTAAAACTTCAGAAGTTGATCTATCTCTACGACGACAACCAGGTAACAATTGAAGGATCAACGAGCCTGGCGTTCAGTGAAGACGTTCCGAAGCGTTTCGAAGCGCTCGGCTGGCACACATCGACAGTCGCGGATGGAAATAATCTGGACGAGATTGAAGCGGCTATTCGCGAAGCACAGGCTGTTACTGACAGACCGAGTTTGATTTCAGTCAAAACGATCATCGGTTATGGCATGCCGACAGCGGGTACGCGGAAAGCACATAGCGACGCGCCTGGAGCCGATGCTGTACGCGAAACAAAACGACATCTCGACTGGCCTGAAGACAAGAGCTTCTATGTGCCTGATGAAGTTTTGGCCCACTTCCGGAAAGCGGTCGAGCGTGGTGAACGCGCAGAAAACGCCTGGCATACGTTGGTTGCGGATTATGAAACGTCGCATCCGGAAATAGCGACCGAGTGGCGCTCGATGATGAGTGGTGAACTGCCGGCGGACTGGGAAGATCATCTGCCGAAGTTTGAAAACGCTCAATCAATGGCCACGCGTGTGGCCAGCGGCGAAGTTATTAACGCACTCGCACCAGTGATTCCATCATTAATCGGTGGGTCGGCTGATCTTGGTGTGTCAAACAACACCGACATCAAAAGCAGTCATAGTTTTGCTGCGGGAAAATACGATGGTCGGATTCTTCATTTCGGCGTGCGCGAACACGCAATGGGCTCGACATTGACCGGAATCTCACTGAACGGTGGCCTGATTCCCTTTGCCGGAACATTTCTTACGTTTTCCGATTACATGAGGCCGGCCATCCGCTTGGCTGCACTTTCGGAAGTGCAGGTGATTTACGTCTTCACTCACGACTCAGTAGGCCTCGGCGAAGATGGACCAACGCACCAACCTATCGAGCAGATTGCAGCGCTGCGCGCGATTCCGCATCTGTTTGTTATCCGACCCGCTGACGCGCCGGAGGTAAGCGAAGCCTGGCGCATTGCGATCCTCCGCCGCAATGCTCCAACCGCGCTCGCGCTCACTCGACAAAAAGTTCCGGTGATTGATCGAACTCAGTTTGCGTCAGCCATTGGATTGCGTCGCGGTGCATATGCAATTGCGGAGGCTCAAACGCAAGATGGATCGCCAGCAACCCCGCAGTTAATGCTGCTCGCGACAGGCTCAGAAGTTTCGCTTGCACTCGAAGCCCGCCAAAAGTTGCAACAGGAGGGTGTGCCCACTCGCGTGGTATCGATGCCGTGCTGGGAATTGTTTGAAGAGCAGCCGACGGATTACCGCGAGGAGGTCCTGCCGAGATCAGTTACCGCTCGTTTGGCGATCGAAGCGGGCGTGCGGCAAGGATGGGATCGCTATGTTGGCGCGCAAGGCGATGTGATCTGTTTGGATCGCTTTGGCGCGTCGGCGCCTGGCGACGTCGCCCTGAAGAATTTCGGATTCAACGTTGAAAACGTAATCGAGCACTCACGAAAACTACTCTAAAAACTAAGGGTTCCCCCCGTATGAAGCGCGTGATCGTCGCGTTAATTGCCTGCCTTTTCCTCAGTTCGTTTGCCGCTGCAACTCAACGAGAGTGGGTAGCATTTAGCTCTCCTGAAGGTCGTTTCAGTATTCAGTTTCCAAAAGAGCCAACACAGGAATTAAAAGACGTCGACTACGTGGTTGGAAAACTGACGATGTACACCGCTTCGAGTTCTACCGTAACTTACATGGCATCATTTGCAGATTATCCCAGCGAGCCAGGGACCGATCGACAACAGCCGGTGCTTGATGCGCTACGCGACAGTTTAGCCTCAAAGCTGGAAGCTAGAGTTTTCGACGAAACGAAAATTTCCCTCAATGGTAATCCGGGTTTGGAATTCCGGATCTCGAAGACTTTGGAGAACGGTCAGGAGGTTATCTATCATTGGCGAGCTTATTTGGTGGGCCGCCGTCTCTATCAAGTAGCCGCGTCTTACTACAAACGCGACGCTCAGCCGCGCGAACTTCCGAAGTATTTCGGTTCGTTTCAACTGATGGACTAAATACCGATCAAACTGCTTTCCTCAAAACGCGGAATCTAATTGTCAGGTCAACCCTCTCATTCTCCCCGAGCTTTAGCTTGGGGATCACGTGGCATTAAATCCGCGGCAACCATTTCAATGGTTTTTGAATTGATTTCCGAAAAAGAAATTCTCGCAATGTGTTTGAATGGCGGCCCCGACAGAAACCATTGAAATGGTTGTCGTCATTGTACGTACCGCTGATCCCCAACCTGAAGGTTGGGGAGAATGAGAGGGTTGAGTTTCGAGCAGGATTTGGATTCTCGCTTCGCCGGCAAAGAAGCTCAGCAGGAATCACAACGGGGCCGACAAACAACAGGGCGCTCAAAAGACAAATCTCAGTGCGCCTGGAATCACCTGGAAGAGCACCGGTGTAACACCACGAACGTTTCCATCCGCTTCTAACGGCATTGCATCCTCGAAAGAAAACGTGTGCAGCTGAACTATTCTCCCTTGTGAGATACGAACTTTGGGATTGTTCACATGACCACCGCTGTGAATGCGCGACAATTCTCGAATGACGCCAGTGCGTGACAAACCCGAAGCAGTGACGACGTCGAGTCGACCATCATCAGCACGAGCATCCGGGGATAGGACCATTCCGCCACCCGCATAAAACGCATTCGCCACCGCTGCCAGGTTCATTTGTCCATCCGCAATTACCTTGTCGTCAACTCTCACCAGTACACGTCGCTCACGCCAAACCGTTAAAGCACTGAGCGCAGCAACAGCGAAACGCAATTCTCCCGAGAAACGCCGCATGAACGGACCTTGAGAGGCAACGCGACCAGCTGTTTCACCGCCAATACCCATCGTCGATGCATTGAGACAAATGAATGGCTTCTGGTAGTCGTTGCAGAGGCCATACAACACATCAACCACCAAATATAATGCCGAGCTGTATTTGCAATGCCGGATCAAAGTATCGATCCAATCTCCCAGCGGCATTCTGCGGCGATAGAGGCCGCGAGCGAAGTCGTCGCCAGTTCCGGCGGGCAATACGGCCAAGGCAGCTTGTGGATTGATTGGAATCGGCAGATCATTAACGTTCTCGCTGAACTCGAAAAACCCTTCGGCCGCCTCGCCAAGAGTTCCGTCACCGCCGACTACCGCCACTGTGCGAGTTCCGGCTCTTAAGGCAGAACGTGTTTTCTGAGTTGCGTCGCCGGGTGCCGTTGTGTGGTAAATATCGTAACCCACACCCGCTGCGTTCAAGCGCTGTTCTATCAGAGGCCAGGCGCTCTGGGCCTTTGCCGCAGCGTTGTTCACGATGACGAGAATGTTCATAGCGGAGAGAGTGTCGGGCGAGACCAAATGATATACGACCATAATCAGTCGCGAGTCCAGTCATGAAGGCAGTTGTAATCACCAGGCACGGCGACCCTGAGGTTTTGGAGATACGAGACGTCGTTCCGCCACTACCGCCGAAAGGCGATCAAGTATCTGTGCGAGTGAGGGCTTCGGCGCTGAATCGCGCGGACATTCTTCAGCGCCAGGGAAGGTATCCAGCACCTCCGGGGTTTCCACCTGACATACCGGGAATGGAGTTTGCCGGGGAGGTTGCAGAAGTCGGTAGCGCAGTTTCTCGATGGCAGAAGGGCGATCGAGTATTTGGAATCACTGGCGGCGGCGCACAAGCCGAGTACCTTCTGGCGCCTGAGAATCATCTTGCTGCAATCCCACCTAATCTCGATTGGACGGAAGCCGCAGCTGTGCCGGAAGTTTTCATAACCGCTCACGACGCGCTCTTCACACAAGCATCTCTCCAGGAAGGCGAAACAGTGCTGATACACGCTGCCGGATCGGGAGTTGGCACCGCCGCAATTCAACTCGCGACGGCGCGAGGTGCAAAGGCGTTTGGGACTGCCCGTTCGGCCGGCAAGTTAGATCGAGCGAAACAATTCGGATTAAGTAATGGTATCGCCGTTGAAAATGATCCACTTGTGCTAGTCGACGCCGAGCGCGATTGGACAGAGGGACGCGGCATAGATGTGATCCTGGATCTGGTCGGCGCTGCTTATCTCGAGGCGAACCTGAAGTCTTTGGCCGCGAAAGGTCGAATGATGTTAGTTGGCACAACCTCGGGCGCCGAAGCTACGCTGAATTTTGGAATGATGCTCAGCAAGAGACTGACTCTGCGCGGCACGGTGTTAAGGGCGAGGTCGAACGAGGAAAAGGCAGCGGCAACCAAAAGCTTTGCTCAGGATGTCGTGCCGCTGTTGGAGAAGGGGATCGTCAAACCGGTGGTCGATAAGGTGTACAGGATGGAGGAAATACGCGAGGCACACCGCCTGATGGACTCAAATGCAAACTTCGGCAAGATTGTGGTGGTGATTGATCAGGGCTGAAGAAAATCCACAGATTACGCAGATTACACAGATTAGAACCCGAAAAGGGATGTTGAGTATTGGGTTAACCCAACCACTCAACATCCCTTTCTTAATTCAAATCTGCGAAATCTGTGGATGTTCTTCAGCCTCTAGCGCGGGCACGGCTCGCTGCTTGCGCGAGCTCGCGTG
>DATJKB010000656.1:0-6765 GCA_035491875.1 Pyrinomonadaceae bacterium
GGCGAGACTGTAACCCACACACACTCGCACATCAGCGAGTGATGGAATGGGGAGCTAGATTAAAAGTTATTAGAGCTAAGAACTGAGACAGATTGCGTACTATATAGGACGTCAACACATCGCACAAGCTATCAAAGCAAGAAGGCACTGTGATTTTCGAAATCATACCGATGAGTGCTAGGCTGCGAGCTGCGTGAGCGTCAGTACTGCACAACAACTGTCCCGTTACTCATTTGACGGCTTCCTCGTGCTGCCCGACTTTGTATCGGCACAGGATTGCGATCTGCTCAGGTCGCGCGCCACAGAAATGGTCAGCGCCTTTGATCCGGGAGAACTGAAATCGATCTTTTCGACGCACGAACAAAGCCGCACAACTGACGATTATTTTCTAACCTCCGGCGACAAGATTCGTTTCTTCTTTGAAGAACACGCGTTCAATTCAGACGCTACACTCAAGCAGCCGAAAGAACAGTCGATAAACAAGATCGGTCATGCGCTGCACGATCTCGATCCGGTCTTCAACCGGTTTTCGCGCACACCAAAGCTATGTGAACTCGTTGACGATTTGGGAATTGAAGATCCACTTCTGCTTCAGTCGATGTATATCTTCAAACAGCCCAACATCGGTGGTGAAGTGACTTGTCACCAAGACAGCACGTTCTTGTACACTGAGCCCATGAACATAGTCGGCATGTGGTTCGCTCTCGAAGATGCGCGCATCGATAACGGTTGTCTCTGGGCGATCCCGGGAGGTCACCGGCGTGGATTGAAGTCGCGTTGGGTCCGATCGTCGAATGATGGAATGCAGTTTGAGTTTTATGATGAAACGCCGTGGCCGGAAGAGGAGTTAGTGCCGCTGGAAGTGAGCAAAGGCACCCTGATCCTGCTTCATGGGCTATTACCGCATCGAAGTCTGGAAAACCGGTCAGACAAGTCGCGACATGCCTACACGCTGCATGTGATGAGTGCGAAGTCGGATTTTCCGGAGAGCAATTGGCTTCAACGATCTGCAGACATGCCATTAAGTGGCTTTTGATTGAGACCACCGACATGAAGTCAGTGGTCTCCTCAAGCGGTGACATTATGACTAAGTTGGTCCATCTGCTACTTCTTACGATACTAACTGCGATCGCCGTCAATGCGCAGAATCCGACCGGGCCAGGTTCGAAACGACCTCGCACACCGGAGGATTATCAGGCCGGTACGCTGAAAGAACTCGCGGCAAAACACTCCATCGTTGAAAGCCGCGGCAACAAACTTGAGACAATGGTTGTCGATCCTGATATTTCGCCGACGCGTGTGCGCGCGACTTATGCCCAGCTCACGCGACGAATAGTCGAATCCAAGGCTGAATTGATTCGTCAGTGGGCGCGTCTTTACGCCGGTGCTCCCGAAACGTACAAACCGTACGAGGTTGAGGTTCTCTTCACCGAAAATGGAAACAAGTACTGGCTAACATTCACAAAGAAAACGCTCGACAGTTTTTGGGATTCCGACAAGTGGAATAAACCTGTGGATCTATTTCTGATTCGAATGGGAGCAGTGAAAATTGGCGGTGGCTGGGAGCCGGTGTTTTTAGTAGAGAGCTTTCAGAAACCGAAATGAGTTGTTCGAGAATCAGCTATGAGATGGGTATTGCGCCCTGGGTTTCTGAAACTATTCTTCGCCGTGTGTTCCTGTTCGTGGATGCCTCACTGGGCTTGTCATTATTATCGCCTGGAAACGGGAAGCAGTTTTGTCGTGGGCTCATGGGCGTTTTCGGCTCTGGATAGCGTCGTTTCACTCTGTTTCTACACGCTGCTCATAGCTCTTAACTTAACTGCGATTCAGATCGAGATGTACCGAGTCGTCGCTGCAGCAGTCACGGCGATTGGTCATCTGATCATTGGTTCTCTTCACGTCTACCGTCTCTTGAATCCGTTCAGGTTTGAAGTGTTCGGATATTCGTGGAGTAGCGGTGCTTCGCTTAGAGAGTCGTTGATAGTTCTGCCAGTTGGATTGGCGGCATTGGGTATTGCGTGGGCGCTTATTCAGTACCGTTCGCGGTAGCGAATGGCTGTCACTCGACGGCCCCCGCATGGGAACTACGATATCGCGAGTTGCGTGGTGGCCATCCGCTACCGCGAACGGTACTGAATACGGTGTGTACCCACCGCTCACGCACTGGCACTCACGCCCATACAGGCAATCGACATTCGAAAGCCGCGCACTCCAAAATTTGGCGTCTAATTACTCGGTCGCAAAAGTCCGCGGAAAATGCCCTGGACTCGAACCTGATTGGCGGGAACTGTTAAAGGCTGGAGTTGGGAGTTCGCAGGCTGTAGTTCGACGTACATTCCTCGCCGGTACAGTCGCTTCAAAGTCGCCTGATTGTCTTCGATTAAAAGCGCCACCACGATCTCACCATCGCGCGCATCTGTGCGATTCTCGATTAACGCGATGTCGCCGTCGCAGATGTGTTCATCGATCATCGAATCGCCTTTCACACGCAACGCATACACACGATCGGGTTTCACGCGTCCCAGCAGAAACCGCGGCACTGGAATACGCTCTTCATACTCGACAACTTCAAGAGGGGCGCCAGCGGCAATCCGTCCGAGCAGCTTCACTTCGCACAACGACTCGCCGGTGTTCTCTTCGACCTTAACTTTCAGATCGAAGGATCCGTCTTCATGTTGACGGGCCAACAATCCGCGTTTCTCAAGAGCAGTGATGTGCTTTGCGATCGTCGCGCGTGACTTCACGCCGAAGTGTCTGGCGATTTGTGTGTATGAAGGTTGATGACCGTGACGTTCGAGAAATCGAGTGATGAAATCAAGAATATCTTTTTGTCTCTGGGTCCGAGGGAGCATTAATTTCGACTCGATCATTCACTCGCTTGTGAGAACCACAAGTCACAACAGAGGTGACAAGGCATTCTAGGGCGCGCAAACAAATGCGTCAAGGCTTTGTGCGCGCACCTTCGTTGTCGTTGATGAGTTAGCGACTTGAGTAACGAACCAACGTCCGCGGAAAGATTCTTACCGACGAAGGCATTTGGGCCAACGTCATCGGTTTACCGGTAATGATGTCTTTTGCTTTCAATCCATAGACTGCTTCGTTCAGATCATTGTCAGGACTGATCACGGCTCCTTTAAGAGCAGCGCCAACAAAGGCACCTTTGGTTCTTGAGTAAGAAAGTATGCCTGCGTCGAGACGTGGATTTGTTGATGCTGCCGCTTCTCTTCCAACTGGACCAGCAGCGACGCTCACTTCGCCACCAATCTCAAACTTGTCACTCAACAAACCTTCAACGCCACTTGGATTCATGATCAGCAACACGTAGTCACTTCTCTGCGCACCTATCTGCAGACCAAAACTGCCGCCACTGAGATTGAAGAATGCCGGTGGCCCCCAGCCGCCTTTCACACGTTTACTGATCACACCGTGACCGCCGCGGCCGCCAAAGATGAATGCGGCCTTAACGACGTCCGGAAAAACAGCGACTGCTTCAGCGTTGTCCAGGAGTTCTTTCGGGATTGCTTTGTCTTTGACGTTCATGATTTCCGTGAACGCCTTCGAGGCATCCCCGGCGTGGCGGGCCGCGTCCTTGGTGCGAGACTTGTTTTGAGCAGTGGGTGTCGACCAAACGACGGCTAAAATAATAGCCAAAGTTGCGAATTTACTCAGTATTTTCACGAATTTCCCCTTACAACTTTAAGAGACCGCGAACAATATGATTGAGGAGTATTGCGAAAGATTTGCGTCGGTATTCTCACTTCTCTTCAACCACTTTGAATCCGGTGCTGGTGATGACTTCAACGAAGATTTTCTGATCATCTTATTTGATCCATGCTTCCTTGATTAGTCATGGAATTCTGGAGCGGGGTGACTTCTTTGGTCTACTTTGATGCGCACTCACGTGTCTTGATTGCTTGAGCAAGGGTTTGATTTTCTCTTCGAATTCTTCAGGCAACAAAATACCCGCGATTGTTTCTATAATTTTCTGCTCGCGATCAATGACGACTGTGATCGGCAGAGTTTCACTTTCGTCAAAGAGAGCTTTAGTCTCCTTAGTTCCCAGGACAATTGGGTAGTTGACCTTAATGCGTTGCACAAAGGCGCTTACCTTGGTGAGATCAGTAGGCGGGTATGTGATACCTACCACCTGCAATCTGTTGCGATAGGTTCTTTGCCATTTAATCAGCTCTGGCATTTCCGCGCGACATGGTGGACACCAGGTAGCCCAAAAGTTTAGTAGTACAACTTTACCTTTATAGTTGGACAGACGGAACTCGCGGCCACGAATGTCTTTCAGAACCAGTGAAGGAGCAGCCAGTTGCGGACACTGCGCGCTTGCCGACACTGAAAGTGTCGCTAATGCAAACAGAATGATTGTTTGATTAGCACGTCTCAAAACAAATACCTCACTCCAAGCAGAAGGTTTCCGTCGGTTCGCAGTGCCAGCGGACCAGTATTGCGCACGACGGGAAACTGAAAACTTCCTTCGATAACAAAACGCGGGTGCGCAGCATATTGAAGTCCTGGCGCCAGGCAGTATTCCGTAACCCCACTTCCGGAAACGCTGCCTCCATTGAGTCGACCATCACTACGATGAACAAATGTTGTCTCAAGAATCAAAAACAACTCGCCGCCTGGCTTTTGAGCATCCTTAGGGATCACGTACTCAAAGTCAGTGCTGACACGTTGTTCGTGGCCCATGCGAAAGCCGTCGCGCTCCGTGCGAAGGATTGCTTCCGCATTCCCCCCCCAAATCACTCGACCTCCAGCCTGGGAAAAGGCGAGATCAAAATGCGGCGACAAGCCTCCGTTTATCGGTGTGAGTTGCTGTCGGACAAACGCCGGTACATTAATCTGTGCTTGGGTGGGCGCAGTCTTCTTCCCCGTAGGTAGTTCAAGGCCCATCCTTATTGCTGCTTGTCTGTCTCCGTAAGTTTTCACCTTTCGAAAGAATCGGTATTTGGCCCAGCCTGTAAGATTCCCGACTCCAAATCCTGACCCCGACGTGACTTCGTCGTCGAAGGAGGTGCGCGAAAACGGAACCTCGACCTCCAATTGAAGTCGCGGCGAGGGCGTGTAAGAAACGCTCACATCGAGCACCTGCCGATGGACGTCGAGTGACCCAAGATGCTGCTTAATAAGGTAGACGCGCGGTGTGAGTGCGCCTCCCTTGTAAACCGTTAGGCCGGGAGAGGTCACGCGAATGGGTGCTACTGGTAGGAGCGGATCAGCAGGTGGGACCACGTTGCTCGAAACGTTGATAATGGCTTCGTTAAAGCTCACTCTGGAAAACAGCGGAAATGAGGGCTGATGAAGATTTGCTCTGTTCGCGGCCTTGCGAGCAACCGGCGAGACACTTTCATACGTCGCTGCGCCTTTGCCAATAGTCTTCCAATCTCCCGTGACTTCAACGGCTGTTCCTTCTTTAGCTCCATCCAGAGCATCGTCGACGTTGGGACCATCGAGAACGAAGCGTTGTGCGGAAGGCTGGACAAGGATGGACCATCCCTTGTCATTCCTCACAAGTGTCCCAGCGACGGTTATGTCTGCCGAGTCAAGCGTGTACCCAGCCTTCTTCAGCGTGGCTTTCAACGAGTCGAAGGAAACCGACTTGTCTCGTTTAGGAGTGAAGACACCTAAACCTTTCTGAAAATCCGTTACTTCAATCTCTTTCAGTTTCGGTGCGTAGTCTAGACGGCTCACGGCCTTCTGAATGTTGTACACTCAATTGCCGCACAAATAGCCTGCGATGTGCATTTGAACTCGCTTGACTTGAGCCGTCATGCTCGCCGTGCTTCCCGACAAAAGAATCAATCCGATTACTAAAAACAAAAAACGGTGTCTCATTTTTCTTCTCCTGATATCTAACAATCATGAATCCACACGGGTGCGGATTCTGGAACGATGCAGGCTCGCACGATTGCAAATGTGCGCCTGCCAATAGACACACTTCGGCCCTGTGCTTGTTAGATCAGGAGTGCGAGATGTTGTATGTACTTTGGATTTGAGTCGTGAGGACCTACTTGTGAATAGGTATCGCGAAAATGAATACGATTGAAAAGTGGAGCGACTGCAACAATCGGGCTGTTCGGAACTGCACCTTGTTGAGAGAAGCTTGACGAGGCACTTGATCCGCCACTACCAGGTTCCGAACAGTTCAGATTACAGCAAAGCCGGGCCATCGAAACTTCTGGTGTGCTTTTGGCTGACTGTGCCTTCTTACAACAATCTGGCATGTTCGACATCGGACAGGAGCCTTCGTCCGCATGCGCACTCACACCAATCGCCGCGCTCAAAAGGGCGATGATCAGTGTCGAGCTTGTGAACCACTTCCGCATGTTGGACAAACTATATTTAGCCGTTTCGCTGCCTGTCAAGGTGGGTCTTCCTGTGCTGTGAATATTTTGGGGACACCTGTGCTGTGAATATTTTGGGGACACGATCAATGACAAACCCCGTCATCACAGCAAGTCTCTCCTCGCACCGCTTCTACACCTTCTCGCGTAATGATGGGTACCATAACGAGTGCTGCGACAGGATCAGCCCACCACCATCTTGCCCTGTTTACGAAATTTCACAGACTCTTGTGATCCCGGTTCTAAAAAGAGATGCTGTAACTTGCTCCCGGATGCCGCCCGCGCTCGAATATGACTCCAATTTGATGTCGACCTTTCGAGTAGTTCAATAACGGATGTACACGCACACCGTCGAACAGAATTGTTGAACTCCAACGCTCTGCAATGCTGATGTTCAAGCCTCCGATAA
>DATJKB010000657.1:0-3418 GCA_035491875.1 Pyrinomonadaceae bacterium
ATGAGTGATTATGGACTCCACGTCGCGTACAGTGTGAAGGCCGGAGCAGCCTTAGGACTCAAGGACTACGAGACCAGCATCAAGTTTGGTCAAATGGCGTTTGTGTTAAGACCACAAGTTTACACCATTTCGCTGGCGGAACTGGCCGCTGCTGAGACCGGTGACGTGACCACGGTTGATAAGTGCATTCAGTTATTTAAGGACGCACTACCCGCGAAGTACGTCGATTTCAAACTTCAGATGGATGCCGTGAGAGTGTATGCGCTCACGAAGGCAAATCGACGCGCGGAAGCGTTACAAGTGGTCCAAAGCTGGAAACATCTGGATATCGCCCACGGAAGAATTGTCGGATACTGGCGCGGCGTGCCCGATGGAATGGATGTAGCAAATAATTGGGCAGACTTGATGAAGAGTTAGACGTCAACTACGTTACTGGAGAGGCTTCAGACCAATTCTCTCAACTAACTTCGCGTAACGTGGATCACCGCGGAGACTGTCGTACGCAGGATCGATGTTGAATTGCAATGTCACAGGATCGCGGTTGTCGAAAGTTTTCTCTAACCAGGTAAACGCTTCGTCTTTTTTTCCCAACATCACATAAAGATCCGCAAACGTGAATGGGTCTACTTTTTTAGGATCCGCTTTCTGTAAGCGTTTAAGGCGATACATAAGGAACCCCTGCCAACCTGCTGATTGGTACGCCTCTCGAAGTGCGTCCACATCCTGACGCGGGGCACCGCTCAGGGTTGCGAACTTCACAAAACTCTCGAACGCCTCAGGATACATTTGTTTGCATTGATAGATGCCGTAAAGCGAATAATAAGCGCTGGAATCGTTCGGCTCGACAGCCACAATGTTTTGAAAGTGTTGGATAGCCTGATCGTATTGCCGCGAATAGTAATAGAGCCGACCGCGACCGACGTTGATCGTAAGTGAGCTCGGATCAAGTTCCCTGGCCTTCTCCATCTCCACGCGCGCTTGATCAAACCGGCCAAGCGACATGAGAAACCAGCCGTAAGCCTGTCGGATCCACGCGACATTAGCGTTCAAGGAAATTGCCTTCTTGAACTCCTGTTCGGCGCCAGCCCAGTCGTATTCGTACTGATACTTCAGTTCTGCCAGCGCATTGTGTGCCTGCGCCAACGAATCGTCGATCTCTAACGCACGCATGATGCTCGGGCGTGCCTTCGTCTCTGCTTCCTGCATGGAGATTCGACGATGACCGCTCAGCATGATATAGGAGTCAGCAATTCCAATGTGCGCGAGCGCAAAGTTCGGATCCTTTTGTGCTGCCTGGTGGTAGTAGTCCAAACTCTGGTCGATCCAATTCTGGCGACGGCCATTCCACGTTAGCTGTCCGCGCAAATAGAGTTGATAAGCTGCCGCATCGTTCGTGAAGTGTTTGCCTATTTGCTCTTGTTCCGCTTTGCTCAGTTCAAGCGATAACGCATTGGTAACACGTTCGGCAATCGAATCCTGCACTTTAAAGATGTCAGTGAAGCTCTCATCGAATTGCTGCGACCAAAGAGATCGGCCATCACTAACATCGATTAAGCGCACGGTGACTCTGATGCGATCACCTGCTCTCTGAATACTTCCATCCAGCACGGCCTGGGCTTGAATCTCCTGGCCCGCTTTCATCGGATCCTGCTGCAGATCTGTGTACTTGCGCACCGCGCTCATCGGGCGCACGACAACTTGTTTGAGATTGCTGAGACGGGCAATTAAAGTTTCAGCCATTCCCATTTCCAGAGATTCGTCACGACTTTCAGCGTTTAGAGGTTTGAACGGGAGAACTGCGATCGACTGAATCGTGGAGGTTGGCGCTTCGGCGCGACGTGAACGAATAACCAGCCAGCCGCCAATCGCAACCAGCACCATCAAGGCGGCAACCACAAACATGTACGGGTTTAAATCGCTTCGGGACTTTGGAAGTGGGCGCGCCGTCGCGGGCACCTTTACAACTTCGTCACCTTCTTTGATCTCAGCGATGAATCGGTATCCGCGCTTGGGAATGGTTTCGATATATCTTGGCGCGTTCGCATCGTCGTCAAGAGTGTGTCGAATCTCCTTGATGACCTTCGTCAACGCATTGTCACTGACAAAAGTCTCCTTCCAGACCTCTGCGAAGAGCTCCCGCTTCTCAACAACGCGGCCCGCGTTTCGAACGAGAAAGACAAAAACGTCAAAAGCACGAGGCGTCAATGTGATGTCTCGATTCCCTTTTGTGACGCGAAAGTTCTTTGTTTCGACAACGACATCGTCGAAGGTGAACATGTTCTGTATTTCGTTCGCCATCCGTGACAATCGACCACTATACAACGTGATTTACTCAAAAATTCTGCGGTCATCACGAAGTTATCATTAAGTCACGCTCCGGTCATTACCGTAGAAGTGCCCCGAAATATATTCGGTTTCGCCGACACACATAGGCAGAACCAATTAGGGGGATGACGCGCTATGGCCAGAGTTCGATTACAGGTCAGTCTGACAATTCTCTTGCTCGCAACAATCGGCGTGGTTAAAGGCCAGAATCACAATGCTGCGCAAGTTTGTAACGACAAGGCACTCCGGGCAATAAACGATGGGAACTACTCAACAGCTGTATTGCTGCTGAAGGACGCCATCCGTCTCGACCCTAATTACTCCGTCGGTTATTACAACCTTGGGACTGCATATTTCCTTTCGGGGGAATATGAGAACGCCAGGACGGCGCTTGAAAAAGCCGTAGAGCTTCGGCCCTCATACAGCGAAGCGCTCAATCAATTGGGTGTGGTGTACACGCAAACTGGTCAATACGAAAAAGCGGTGAACGCATTCGAGAAATCAATCGCTGAACGGCCAACTAACGCCAACGCCTTTTACAATCTCGGCTGTGTGTTGATTCGGAAGAAGGCTTTTGAGCCCGCGATTATAGCTCTGAAGCGTTCGATCGAGTTGAACCCGGACAATGTTGAAGCCCGAGTCAATCTTGGCTTCGCTTATTCCAGTAGCAAACGTTACGGCGAGGCTATCGTTCAAATGCAGGCAGCCGCTCGACTGAGTCCTCGCGACACTGAGATCCAATTCTTTCTCGGGAAGTTGTACTTGCAAACACAAAACACCCGATCAGCGTTTGCTCAATACGAGATCCTTAAGACACTCGATGTGTCTGTAGCACGGAAGCTGTATCAGGGAATTACGGACGGCAGAGTTGTGTTTGCTTCTAACTGAGCGAGGCCTGGACACCACCCGCTTTAGCGGCGTGGAGGTTTCAATTTCGACCTACACGAGTTATTCATCGATTTGAGAGGACACCACCCGCTTCAGCGGCGTGGAGGTTTCAACTTCAGCCTTGTTCTTGTCTCATGCAGGCTGAAATTGAAGCTCCATCCCGAGCGGTCGGGACTGAAGCAGGTGGTGTCTTCAATTCCTCAAC
>DATJKB010000658.1:0-6966 GCA_035491875.1 Pyrinomonadaceae bacterium
CGCGTTGAGCGCGATGTCGTTTAGCAAATGACGCGGGGTTGGGCCAATCTCATATTTGCGGATCAGCTTTCTGGTCTTAAGGTCATACTTAAAAAGCGCGGCCCTACCAGCGTCCTTTTCCGTATATCCTTTCATGAACGACTCGGCGGAACTACACACCCACAAGACTCTACGTTCCGCGTCTACCTTCATGCCCAATGTACTGTAAAGTCCGTCCTGGCCTTCGGAGGTAAAGTCTTCGACGATTGGCAGCCGATTAACTCGCACGCGTACACGAACCACCTTGCGCTTATGAAGGCTACTCAAAAAGAAGGCATCGTCGACGGGGTCGTAAGCGATGCCTTCCGGTATTAGATCGGTTTCCGGAAGCATGAACGCTAACTGGCTATCGTGTCGGCGAACGTGCGCAGCCTTTGCCAATTTCTTGTATTCGGGCGAATTCAGGATTGACGTAGCACTCTCCTCCAAGTGGAAGAAACACGGGCTAACGGTAAGAAGTTTGCGAAGCCATTCGAGAGCATTCGCTTTGTCGCCGACCATCGCATAACTCTCAGCTATGAAGTTTATGGTGAGGTCGTCTTGCGGGTTGATGAGATACGCGGCCTTTAGGCTCTCGGCAGCAGCCTTGTAGTCGTTTTTCTGAAACCCCTCGCTTGCTTTGCGCCAAGCCTCCGCAATCTTTTCACTCTCCTCCTGGTTAATAAACTTCTGTTGCCTCGAAACAACTTGAGCAGGGGTATCCACGCTTGGCGTATGTAAGTGAAGGGAGATCACAATTACGCTTGCGGCGAGCAGGAATAGAGATTTGCGGATCATGTTGTGCCATTATATCGCTTGAGCCATCATAAGTTTGAGGAAGGAGCAATTGAGATGGAAGCGAGAATTGATTACTTAAAGTCTGCGCGTGGTGCGTACCACGCGATGTTGGGGATTGAACATTATCTTCAACAAAGTGGATTGGAAGCGTCGCTGCAAAACTTGATCAAGCTGCGTGTGTCGCAAGTCAATGGATGTGCTTATTGCATCGACATGCACTGGAAAGACCTGAGAGCAGCAGGTGAATCAGAACAGAGACTCTATGGCCTGGATGCTTGGGAAGAATCGCCGTACTACACCGATCGTGAGCGCGCAGCGCTCGCATGGGCAGAGTCGGTGACGAACATTCAAGACGGACACGTGCCCGATTCGGTTTATGAACGCGTCAAGAAATTCTTCGACGACAAAGAACTCGCAGATCTCACCCTGGCAGTAACGGCAATCAATTCGTGGAATCGACTGAGCATCGCCGCGCGAACTATTCCGGGTACGTATCAACCAGCAAAGACCCGGGGCGCGTAACAAGAGCTCCGCAGATTACGCTGATTAAACTGACGGTACCGGTGCAGTTTGGTTTCCTCCGCGTGCTCTGCGTAGCAAGTTCGCAAGTTCTTGTTTTTGTAAGAACGTTTCCCGCAAAGGCGCAAAGGCGCAAAGGAGCAAAGAGAAAAGAGAATAGCCTCGATTGTTATCTTGGCTCCTTTGCGCCTTTGCGGGAAATGTTTGGTTGCGTCTGTGCTGCTCTGCGTCTCGGCGTCCTCTGCGTTTTTCCTGAGTTGCCCCTTTGCTAACGAGACGGAGTTTTATAGCGATGGATCGAGAAGATGAGATACCTAAGCGTAGTTAGACTTCGTACCCACCCGCTACCGCGAGGTGGTACTGACCTATTCCCACTGCCGCGTGGTATTCCAAATGCCCTTTTCAATTTGCTGCCTTCCAGTTAGCATGCCGTCGCAACACCTCCCCAAGCAACTTTCGCCCAGGCATTCCTTGAACACGTGAGGCTATGAGATGAAGACAAGGTTCATAACATCGAGAACGGTTAAGCACCTACTCCCAAAACCCATCAAGAACTTAATAGTGAAAACAAAAGTCCGGCAAGTGCTGCTCTACCTGGCAATAGCTCTGATCGTTTCTCAACCTGCGCTAGCCCAAAACGGCCCTGCAAACAACAACGATAAGGTCGCAAAAATCCAGGAGGTCTTAACACTCGCGCACAAATACAGGCTGTTCAATGGAACGGCTCTAGTCGCGGAGAACGGAAAGGTCATCTACAAAGGTGGCTTCGGCATGGCCAATATGGAGTGGGCCATTCCAAACACTCCAGACACCCGCTTCCGTCTCGGATCAATCACCAAGCAGTTCACTGCAATGCTGACGCTGCAACTCGTCGAGCAAAACAAGATCAAGCTCGACGGAACGATCTCCGATTACTTGCCTGACTACCGGAAGGATATCGGGCAGAAAGTGACCATACACCACTTGCTCACGCACACGTCTGGAATTCCAAGTTATACGGGCCAACCTGGTTTTTTTGAGAACGTGAGTCGGAATCCATACAAGGTGGACGAGTTCGTCAAGAAGTATGCGAGCGGCGATCTTGAGTTTGAGCCCGGCTCGAAGTACTCCTATAACAATTCCGGCTACTTTCTTTTGGGGGCCATCATCGAACGTGTCACGGGGAAATCGTACGAACAGGTATTGCAGGAGAACGTATTTGGACCACTCGGCATGAAGAACAGCGGCTATGATCATGCCGATACGATCATTGCGAAACGCGCGGCCGGCTACCGCAAAACGCCAGCTGGTTATACGAATGCTGCTTATCTCGACATGTCGATCCCATATGCCGCTGGTTCGTTGTATTCAACCGTTGAAGATTTGTATCTCTGGGACCAGGCTCTATACACCGACAAGCTAATCTCCGCCAAATCTAAGGAGGTGATGTACAAACCGTTCCTCGAGAATTATGCATACGGTTGGGTGGTTAGAAATGCGTCGTTTAAGCAAAACGATCAGGCGGTACAGATCATCGCCCATGGTGGCGGCATCAATGGCTTCGCTACCACCATCACCCGATTTCCACAAGAGAAGAGTCTGATCGTGCTGCTGGACAACACCGGCCAGAACGTCGAGCGGGTGATGGATAGAATTGCGAAGATTCTTTACAACCAGCCCTATGAACTTCCGAAGATGTCGATTGCGTCGGCGCTGGACCAGACAATTCGCGAAAAAGGCGTCGAAGCCGGGATCACTCAGTATCGCGAATTGAAAGCGAAACAAGCCGCGACGTACGACTTCGCTGAAAATGAACTAAATGGTCTTGGCTATCAGCTTTTGCGATCCGGCAAAACGAAAGAAGCCGTTGAGATCTTCAAGTTGAATGTCGAGGCTTACCCACAGGAATCCAACACCTACGACAGTTTGGCGGAGGGTTATCTGGCTATTAACCAGCGAGATTTAGCAATCGCCAACTACAAAAAGGCTCTTGAACTCGATCCTAAGAATACTAGTGCCGTTGAAGCTTTGAAGAGACTCGAAAGCCCTCCTGTTAAGGTTGACCCAAGCGTGTTCGACGCATATGTCGGTGAGTATGAACTCAGTCCCGGGTTTGTGCTTCGTGTCTTTCGCGAAGGAGATAAATTAATGACGCAGGCCACCGGCCAGGAAAAATTTGAGATCGTTCCAGAGTCAGAAACAACCTTCGCGCCGCGTGCGTTCCCTGCAAAGCTGACGTTTGTCAAAGACGCTGAAGGCCGCGTTACTGGGGTTCGGCTCAGTCAAGGCGGACGCGAGACTAATGGGAAGAAGATAAAGTAGGTGGTACCTGACTCAACTCTTTGGAGTGCGGTGGCCTGGCAACGCTTTGGTATCTTGCAACACCACGTCGATCGGAATACCAAAGCGGTGCCAGACCACCGCACTCCAAAGAAAGACGCGCCTTTCTGCTAAAATCCTCCTCCAATGACCCCCAACCCCGTCAATTGTCCTTCCTGCTCCCGGGAAGTGCCGAGTGGAGCGACCGTCTGCCCGAGTTGTGGCATGGCGATACCACTGGGCTCACTGGGCCAACTGGGCCAACTGGGCACCGAGGTCGACGAGGCCGCGACTCAGCGTTTCGATTCACGTCAGACTCCAACAAATAAACCCGGATCTCAATATCAAGCCCGAGTTCAATCCCAACGCGGATCACACTCTCACTCCCAATCTCAATCGTACGACTCCATCGACAATGCCCGTTTTGTTCCGGGCGCAATTCTTGTCGATAGATACCGAATCGTCGGCCTGCTAGGCAAAGGTGGCATGGGCGAGGTCTATCGCGCCGATGATCTGAAGTTGGGCCAACCGGTAGCCCTCAAGTTTCTGCCCGATCATCTTCTAAGCGATGGCGCAGCACTCGCTCGATTCCATCGTGAAGTACGCGTCGCTCGACAGGTAACTCACAAAAACGTCTGCCGCATGTATGACATCGGCGAAACTGATGGTCGTCATTTCTTGTCGATGGAATACATCAAAGGCGAAGAGCTCTCTTCCCTGCTTCGACGAATCGGTCGGCTTCCCGTAGACAAATCCATTCAACTCGCTCGTCAGATCTGCGCAGGTCTCAACGCCGCTCACGACATCGGGGTGCTCCACCGCGATCTAAAGCCGGCGAACGTAATGATCGACGCTGATGGCAACGCACGCATTCTCGATTTTGGGCTCGCCGGTTTATCGGAAGAGTTGCCTGACAACGAGTTGATCGCCGGTACGCCTGCTTACATGGCGCCCGAACAACTCGCTGGAACAGAACAGACGGTCAAGACAGATATCTACTCTCTTGGCCTGGTGCTGTATGAACTCTTCACAAGTAAGAAAGCATTCGAGGCGTCGACGCTGCACGAGTTGATGGAGCTACGGCGTAACAACACTGCACCAACGTCTCTAACTTCACTGGTCGACGATCTGGATCCAGTTATCGAACGAGTCATTGATCGTTGTATTCAAACTGATCCGGCACTGCGTCCGTCATCGGCGTTGCAGGTTTCCGCAGCACTTCCGGGCGGTGATCCGATCGCAGCGGCGCTCGCGGCAGGTGAGACACCCTCACCGGAAATGGTCGCCGCGGCTCCGAAGCAAGGGATTCTCAGTCCCGCTGTTGCGGGTGGTCTATTCGCTGCGTTTGTTCTACTACTGGCACTTACTGCCTGGTTAACCAAATACACAGCGCCCTATCGTCTGAGTCCAACGGGAGACTCTCCCGAGGTCCTGCGAGCGCGTGCTCGCGATGTAATCAAAGACCTGGGTTATGCCGAGCCATCGATTGATTACGCCGACGGCGTCAACCTTTTGCCGGATTTAGTGAACTACATCGCCGACAATGATCAGTCGCCTCATCGTTGGCAGAAGCTGGGTAATAATGCAGCAGGTGCGTATCGCTACTGGTATCGCCAGAGTCCACGTTACTTCGAAACGACTGACCCCATAACGGTAGATCACCCGGCGCTTGAGGTGTCGGGAATGATAAGTCTCTACCTCGACACCAGCGGCAAACTGCATTGGTTCACCGCTGTGCCTCCGCAACGTGATACACCAACAACCGAACGCATCGCCGCCGACTGGTCCATTCCTTTTCGTTCTGCCGACCTGGATATGAAAAACTTCCAGGCTGTCACAGCCACGTGGGTGCCACTGCACGCATACGACGAACGCGCGGCCTGGGATGGAACCGACAGCCTGCAAAACAAAATTCACGTCGAGGCAGCGGCCTTCAAAGGCAAACTGGTTTACTTTGAGACTATTTATCCGTGGGACCTTTCGCTGAGACAGGAACAGCCGCGTGAGAGTGGAGGCAACAAAGCCCTGACTATCATGGTGCTCATAGTAAGTCTGCTCGCACTGTTTGGCAGCAGCCTGCTGGCACGGAGAAATCTACGCCTCGGGCGTGGCGATCGGCGCGGCGCAACTCGCCTGGCAGTTGCGTACGCCACGGTACGAATGCTGGTCTGGCTTTTTGCGGAACATCACAACGGCCTTGTTGGTCGAGAGACGAGTATGTTTTTCCAGGATCTTGCGTTTGCGATATTCAGTGGAACTTTTTTGTGGCTACTCTATGTCGCTTTTGAACCATTCCTGCGAAAGACTTGGCCCGGTTGGGGTATTTCGTGGAGCCGTTTACTGGCGGGCGACTATCGTGATCCGCTAGTGGGCCGCGACCTGTTAATCGGTCTTGTGTTCGGTGTTGCTATGTCGGTGCTCCAGCTCTTGAGCACTCTCGTACCAAACTGGTTTGGAAAAGCGACGCCATTATTTGTTACTCCCGCCGCCACTTTCCTTGGTCCAAATGCGTTCTTCGCCCGGTTTGAATCGCAAGTCTCCGCCGGACTCTTTATCGCATTTGTTTGCGTGTTTCTCTTGCTGCTATTTCTGAGATTGTTGCGGCGTGAAATGCCTGCGCTGATCACAGTTTGGGTAATTCTTACCGTGTTCGCGACGCTAATCTCGCAGTCGAGCCTGATCATGGTTCCGCTGATTGCCATCACGGCGTTTCTCGCGATCTTTGTAATGCGACGTTATGGACTTCTCGCCTTAACTACTGCAGCTGTCATCGCCCATCTCTTGATCTTCTTTCCGGTGACCACTGACCTCAGCGCCTGGTATGCAACTGATTTCACGATCGCGCTGGCGATTTGCCTGGGGCTGGGAGGCTATGCGGCGTATACGTCGCTGGGTGGAAGAACCTGGCATATTAAGGATGAAGGATGAGGGATGAAAGTCATATCGGACTTATCTTCAGTCTGATGTGAGTCAACGACAAGCTAAAGTGGACTGCAAAACTACACTTCTCATTCTCCCCCGGCTTTAGCCTGGGGTCAGTGGCTCTTCTGAAAGTGAAAACCGTTTCAACGGTTTACGTAGAGATATTGACAATTTCGGCGCCGCATCGGAAACCGTTAAAACGGTTGCCGAAATTCAACGTGCCGCATGACCCCAGGCTAAAGCCTGGGGAGAATGAGAAGTTGGATCTTGCAAGAGCCTCTAAAGCGTACCGAACATCTTAGGAGCCTAACTAGTCTCCTGCTGCCAGATCAGAGCCGACGTGCGTGGGTTCTGGCTGAGACTGTACATCAACTTTTCGCGGTTTGCGGGAACTGAAAAACGCTGACCTAT
>DATJKB010000659.1:0-4703 GCA_035491875.1 Pyrinomonadaceae bacterium
GCCTTCTCTTTGTACTGGTTAGGCTAAAGTTGAAACTCCACGCCGCTGAAGCGGGTGGTGTCTTTTGTTTTCTAGGATGTCTGTTGTAGGTTGAATTTGAAACTCCACGCCGCTAAAGCGGGTGGTGTCTTTGCCTTTTTGATCCGAGTCTTGATGAAGTCGTATCAAGAAGCTAACGAATTGAGATGCACGATCTGCTGATAGAAAAGATAGGCGTCGAGCTACGCACGAAGTTGGTCGGCAGGTTTCTCGGAAAGATCTTCCAACTCGGACCCTTATCCATCGCCATTGATTTCGGTCTTAAGGGAGAATTTCTTTACGTCAGTGTCGATCCTTCCAGTCCCCGACTGTTTCTCATCAAGCGTCGTCTTAAAGAACTCGAAAAATCGTCTACTCCGCTCCAACCCTTTTCACAGATCCTTCGCTCTAAACTCGCGAACGCACGACTGATCGACATCCTGAAGGTACCGACCGATCGAATTGTGCACATGAGCTTTCGGTCAGACGATCAATCAGAATGGACACTGGTAGGTCAGTTAACGGGAAAGGCTGCGAATCTGCTTCTGCTGGACAACACAGGTCGTGTTGTTGATACGCTGCGTCCTCCAAGAGGTGTAGGTCAAAATGCGGGAGAGATTTATCAAGCTCCGCCTTCTCATCCTGAGCGTTCGCACGCAGAGATGACGTTCTCAATCGGTGAATCGCCTTCTGCTTCGGCGGAAACGTACTTCGCAGAACTTGATGCGAGGAAGACGTGGGAGACAAGGGCAAAGAGTTTACGTGGCCGCCTCCAGCAACGACTCAGACAGAAACGGAACCTCGTAACCAATCTGCAAAACGACCAAGCGGCCCATGGCGATCCAGGAGAACACAAACGAATTGGAGACTTGCTATTGGCAAATCTCGGAACCGCAATCCGCCGCGGCAATACTGTGGAGATCAAGGATTATTACAGTGAAGCCACCCCAACGATCTCAGTCGAAGTCGATGAGAACACATCACTTCAGGAAGAAGCTGCACGAAGGTTCCGGCAATACACAAAAGCCAAAAGAGCGAGAGAAGAGATCGCTGAACGGTTAGCCCAACTCGATACAGAATTGGTAAATCTCGAAAAAGAGCAAAACGAACTGGAGAAGATCATTGCGGGACGTGATGAAGCGGCGTTGAACGATCTCAATGCGGAAACTACATCGGCAATTAAGAAGCCACTGAAGCAGGCCGAGCCGGCAAGACTCCCCGGCGTTCGTCATTACGTATCGACTGATGGCTACGAGATCCTCGTCGGTCGGGCTGCGCGCGACAACGACAACCTGACGTTTCGTGTCGCGCGTCCGAATGATCTTTGGTTGCATGCAGCCGACTATCCGGGCTCGCACGTAATCGTTAGAAATCACACCCGCAAAGAGATTCCCCAGCGTACGATGATCGAGGCTGCCCAACTGGCCGGCAAATTCAGTCAGGCTGGGGACGACACCAAAGTTGTCGTTCATTACACACCGCGCAAATTCCTATCAAAACCAAAAGGCGCGGCGCCAGGACTCGTTCGCATGTCGACCTTCAAATCAATCACCATTGAGCCGAAGGAAGCGGTCTCGCGCGTGCGCTAACGCTTTGTGTCTTCTCACTCTGTGTGCTAAATACCGCCTGATGAACCAGGAACTGTCGCAACTGATCGACGAACTCCACGCTGTGTCAACGGATGCGGGCTCGAGCTTCGGACAAATGACGACACAACAACTCAACTGGAAACCATCGCCTGATGAATGGAGCGTCGCGCAATGTTTTGACCATCTCATCTCATCGAACAAAGGTTTCATTCCGATTATCAAAAAAGTCAAACAAGGTGAACACAAACCATCATTCAAGGAGCGTGTGCCAGTGCTGCCGCGTCTCTTTGGGTCGCTTGTTCTGAACGCGGTTAAGCCTGAGACAAAAAGGAAATTGAAAGCGTCGAAACCGTTTCAGCCTTCCAGCAGCGAAATCGGCGGCGACATCGTCTCGCAATTTCAAGCACAGCAGAAGCAGATCGCTGAGCACATGAGATCAACGGAGGCCTTGGATCTCAGGAAGATCATCATCACCTCTCCGATCGCGAATTTCGTGATGTATAGCTTGTTCGATGGTTACCGAATCATCGTTGCGCACGATCAACGACACGTAGCTCAGGCGAAGCGCGTCATGACCAGGGAAGGCTTTCCAAAAGTCAGTTAGCCAATGTCCTAATCTGAGATTCTCGCTTAGAACAAATCAACTGTCTGCGTATCCTCGGCAAGCTCTGCGACTTCTTAGAAACTTAAGCAACGAGCCCAGAAAAAGACCAAGTCTCTGCGTAACCTCTGCGTAGCAAGTTCTTAAGATCTCGTTTTCCTGAGAACTTTGTGAGAACGGCTCAGCCGCCCGATGTGAGGCGACGGCTCTGCCTCGCCGTAAGGTGCTCCTTCCGATTCGGGCTATGCCCCTGGTGCGGGTTGTGGGTTGTGCCCCTCCGCCCACATGACCAATCGATGTTGAGTGGAGTGCAAGCGCGAGGTCAAAGACCGAACCAGGGGCACAGCCCATAAGGAGAGCGGCACGTTACGGCGAGGCAGAGCCATCGCCTCACAGCAGGGCGGCAAAGCCGTATCTCTGTGGCTCATGTTGGTTGCGGCTAAGCTGCGCTGCGGGCTCTGCGTCTGTAGACGGACGAAATTCTAAACACGACGAGAGATCCTTATTCACTGGTTGGTTGCTTTGCTCGGGAACTCCAATTACACCGCGGAGACGCAGAGAACGCGGAGGTCGCGCCGAGAGTTGAGTGTTCGGGACCGCTTCAGAAACAAGTGACTATACAAACGGCAGTCCGCTAGACGTAGATTGCAGATAAACGTTCAGATTAGGACCCTTCCAGTCAGTTAAATCGCATTTACACGACGCATTCAATCTGGTAATTTGTCCAGCCTCCCTCGCCGATACATACAACTTGGATAACTAGCCCAGCAAACGCTCCCGACGTTTGGACAGCTTCGTAATCAGCCCCGTGCCATCAAGCGCTCAACTACGCGAGATGGTTCGAACAATTAATGCGCTAGGGCATGTTCACCTGCGTGCGAACCTGGCAACTTCCTTGCAAAAGTTCCCGGCAAGCAACAGATGCCCTACCTCAAACTCTGGTAATTGGAGGCATGAATGATGCGGAAGATCCTGGTGCTGGCGTTTCTGGGTGCTGCCTGTGCAGTCGCCTCTTTCTTTCCCTTACAAAAATCGGGCGCACAAAAGGTCCTACAACAAGATGTCCGAACTGAACCAGGAGTGGTTAACACTCGAACGCTGCCGGATTTCGATATCCGGCTCGGCGATGCAGGTGAGTTTGTCGATGAGGATGTGTCGTCGACATCGATCAAACAGCAAGGGCTGCGCAGTAGTAGGTCTCTCGCAAGAGCCTCTGCTGTCGAGCGGTTTCGCGCGGGGCTAGGCGCGGAAGACAAGCACAATTTGCGCGCAGTCGTTAACGATACGGGCGCGATGAAAAACCTTTTCGTCGACGGCGGTGCTTTGTCAGAGCCGCGATCTGATTTCGCTGACAACATTGCCCGCGGGTTCCTCAAAACTCATAACGAACTGTTCGCGCTCTCGTCTGCTGACGTCACATCTCTGCAAGTGACTAAAGAAGACAATGATCAGGGCACCACCTTTGTCGACTACGTGCAGACAGTCGGCGGCTACAAGGTCTTTGAGGGTCAGGTTCAGGTTGTCGTTAATAAGCATGGTCAAGTGCTGAATGTGCGCGAGGGTTTTCTCGTCGATCAGCAGCCTGCAAAATTAAAAGCAGGCCTGAGTGAACAGAAGGCCATCGCTGCGGCTTTGGAGTACTCGGGCCGAACGGTGTTTCCATCCTTTGCGGAAACACAGTCACGTGCGACGAGAGGCGACACCGCACGTTTCGCGAATCCGCTCGATCTCGGACTCGAAGAGATAACTTCGGAATTGAATGTAGTCCGCGTTGGTAGTGAGTCGCGACTAGCTTGGCACATTTACGCGGAAGTTGGTCCGGAAGAGTGGTACGAAATCCTTGTCGACGCGCAAAGCGGAGAACTGCTGTTGCGTCACAACATTTATGTGTTTGAAGCACAGGGAACCGTTTATACCGAAGCGCCAGACAAGGGCGCGAGACTACTCGTTTCGTTTGTTGGTGACACGACTATCAACACCGCCGCGGGTTGGATGGAAACCTCGACCGTGACTACCGGCAACAACGTCGAGGCGTATCTCGACACTGACGCCAACAATGTAGCGGATCCTAACAACGGCTCCGGCCTCTCCAACGGCCACGCATCGGCTGCGAACCAGGATTTTACATTTCCGTTTTCAACCGCGGTTGACCCACGGACGCAGCAAGCGGCAGTTGTGACGAATCTTTTTTATTACAACAACATCATGCACGACTTCTCGTACCGTTTAGGGTTTACCGAGAGTGCTCGCAACTTCCAGGTCAACAATTTCGGACGCGGCGGACTCGGAAACGACTCGGTTCGTGCCGAAGCTCAGGACGGTTCAGGTACTAACAACGCAAACTTCGCGACACCACCCGATGGCTCTCGTCCGCGGATGCAACAGTTTCTATTTACTTCTCCAACTCCCGATCGTGATAGTTCGGTTGACGGAGACGTCGTATTTCACGAATACGGACACGGTATTTCGAACCGGCTCATAGGCAACGGTAGTAC
>DATJKB010000660.1:0-11201 GCA_035491875.1 Pyrinomonadaceae bacterium
TGTGCTCACCAGATGATCGGCGCGTTCGAGTTCGGCTGGTTTGCGTTGTTGATGATATGGCAGCGTCAGACGCAGCGCCGACATACCGATGAAATTGAAAATCCGACAGGCCTCAACATGGCTTTCAGGTTGCGCGTTCCACTGGGGCAAAACAACGATAGCAGCGCGTGGTTTTTTGCCGTCCTTGGTTTTTGCAGGAAAGAACCGGCCCCGCGCGAGGTTATTTTCACGAGACGGTGTCTTGACCGCACTGGTCCAGGTCAGCTGATCGCCTTCGAGACGGTAATCCGATATCGGGGCCAACGAATAAAAGTCATCGCTGTTATTCATTACGGCGCGAGTGTGTTGTTGAAGCACTGCTCGCGGATCGTCACCGTTTACGTGATCGACAACGTACGACAACCCCCAATCGAATGGGCGCACCAATCGGTTGTTGTCGCGCTGGTGATACCAGCGTTCCCGCCCGTGCATGTAATCGCGCCAGAATCGCATCATCGTAAAGTCGGAGATCCTAAAGGAGAGCGGCGGAAAAGTAAAAAGGACGCAGAGCAAGGGCACTGCCCCTACTTGGGTCCACTTGAACAAAAACCTTTATTTCGAAAGATCAACGTGCAAAACAGCGCTCAAGCTTCAATCCCATAACTCAAGCTGAAATAATTGCAGGTTGGGAAGGGCGGTTTACCTTGCTAAACACTCAAGCTCCCTGAAACTGCTCAATCGAATGTCCGATATGCTTCAGCTTGTCGGTGACTTACCACACCACTCAATGCAGTGATAACAATTTAGTGCCACCTCGTCACACTGCGTTGAGCGAAGTTGTAACTCACCGACAAGCTGAAGCATATCGGACATTTGGTTGAGCAGCTTCGGGAAGCTTGAGTTTCCCGCAACTCGAGCGGGGTGAACCACCCTTCTGCAATTATTTAAGCTTGATTTGTTTCGTTGAGGATTGAGCGCAGATGTTATGCACGTCGCACTTTAGCTACGGCCGTTTGCGGCTCTCTAGCAACCGTTTGATTAGCTGAGGCAGGAGAACGGAGGCTTGAACTATTGATCCGCTGGTAAACCGCTTCGCAAAACCGCGAAATAGATCAGCGGCTTGCTTGGAATATTTAAACCACCAAACATCCGGCAACCAGGGCACACTATTGACATGGATGTGTTGCGCTGTGACTAACTCAAGCAATCCCATCCGACCATGCGTGTGTCCGTAACCGCTTTGCTTCACGCCGCCCCATGGAGTTTGGGCAATGGCATGTGTGTAAATCACCTCATTCACCATCACGGTGCCGGCTTGAATCTTCTGCGCGACACGTTCACCGCGCCCGATGTTGTTGGTCCATACGCTCGCCGTGAGTCCGTAGATGCTGTCGTTTGCCAGTCGAATCGCTTCGTCCTCCGACCTAAATGTCATAATAGGCAACGTTGGTCCAAACGTCTCATCGCGCATCACCTTCATCGAGTGATCGACATCGATGAGCACGGTAGGTTCGTGAAACCAGCCGTCGCTGTCTGACAAACGGGCACCGCCGGTTAGGATCTGAGCCCCACGATCTTTTGCGTCGGTAATATGATCTTCGACAAGTTTTAGTTGACGTTCATTCGACATTGCTCCGAGGTCGACGTTCTCTGAATCCGGCGCACCCTGCTTGAGTGCCCGCGTTTCGTTAACAACTAAGCTGATAAACTCTTTGGCGATTGATTCATGAACGTAACAGCGTTCGATGGAAGCACATGCCTGGCCCGCGTTTAAGAATGCGCCCCAAACCACCGCGCGTGCTGCATTCTTCAAGTTCGCATCCTCGAACACAATCATCGGATCCTTACCGCCGAGTTCGAGCACAACGGGAGTTAAATGCTTAGCTGCTGCTGCCGCGACACGTTTTCCTGTTTCGACGCTTCCTGTGAAAATCAGCTTGTCGACTGCAGCATCAACCAACGCGGCACCAGTCGATCCATCACCCGTAACAATCTCGAAAACTGCCTCCGGCAATCCCGCCTGCTTCAATACTTCACCGATCTTCAACGCCGTGAAGGGTGTCAACTCGCTCGGCTTCAATACGACTGCGTTGCCGGCCATCAACGACATCACCACTTCATCGAGCGGAGTGGCCCAGGGAAAATTCCAGGGCGAAATAATTCCAATCACACCCAATGGCTTGTAGACGATTTGCGACGACCGGCCCATTAGTCCGTACTGAGCAATGTCGATTGTTTGTGGCTCGAGCAGATCAGCCGTCTTACGCGAAAAGTAGTGCATTAAATCAAGGCTAGGAACAATCTCCATTGAAATCGCTTCGGGGACCGGTTTGCCCGTTTCGCGCGCGACCGTTTTTGCTATCTCGTCAGTTTGGTCGAGCACGATCTCGCGCGCCTTGAGTACTATGGCGCCGCGCGCGCGGAACGAAAGACCGCTCCATGCCTTTTGTGCTATGCGTGCACGCGCAACAGCTTCGCGAACTTCGGCGGCAGTTCTGCGTGCGACACGGCCGATCTCCTGGCCGGTTGCCGGATCATAGGAAACAATTTCGGAACCTGGCCCAGTTGTAATCGTTTGCGTGCTCATCGACATAGAAACATTAGACAGGATTTACATGATTTACAAGATGGTGGCGGAACAACCGCACCAATTGAACCGCAGATTCCGCGGATGAACGCAGATCAAGCCGAAAGTCATTGCCGTATCACCCGAAGTAATCTTGATCTGCGCGAATCTGCGGCTCTGAATCCGCTCCAGCCCCTTGTCATTTCAGCCTGACGCCAATCGTCCGCTACAATGACCGCTCCCAGAAATCATAAAGGAGAATCTCGATGATCCGATCGCAGCTTCAGGAATTCATGCGTCGAATGGAGCCAAACTCCGTGGCTATTATTCCCAGTGCCCGCGAAGCAACGCGTTCCAACGACACTCATTATCGCTTCCGCCAGGATTCAGATTTTTTCTACCTCACTGGATTTGAAGAACCAAATGCGATCGCTGTCATCAACCCTTCGCAATCGCCGAAGTACACGCTGTTCGTGAGGCCGCGAGATCCGGAACGAGAGATTTGGGATGGCCGCCGCGCAGGGGTAGAAGGTGCGCGACAGGATTTTGGAGCCGACGAATCGTTTCCGATTGCCGAGTTTGATGAAAAGCTAAACGACATTCTCGATGGCGCCGAGCGTCTTTATTACCGATTAGGCGTGAATAGCGATCTGGACGACACGATCATTCGCCAAATTGCTCGGATGCGCGCCGTAAATCGCAAGCCGATTCATCCACCGCAGACGATCATCGACCCCGCGACGATCGTTCACGAGCTCCGTGTGTTGAAGAGCCCGGAAGAGATCGAGATCATGCAACGCGCCGCCGATATTGCTGCCGAAGCGCACGTTGAAGCGATGAAGGCTGTGCGGCCGGGAATGAATGAATACGAAGTGGAGGCGTTGATCGAACGTGTGTTCCGTGAGCGAGGTGCGGCGGCGCCTGCGTATACGTCGATTGTCGGGGCTGGTCCAAACGCCACCGTGCTGCACTATATAAACAACGACGGCCAGTTACGCGATGGCGATCTGTTGTTGGTCGATGCCGGAGCTGAGTACAAGGGTTACGCGTCAGATATCACGCGCACGTATCCGATCAATGGTCGATTCACGAAAGCGCAGCGTGAAATCTATGAGCTTGTGTTGAAGGCGCAGAAGGCGTGTGTCGAGATGGTTCGACCTGGCGTGACGCACGATCATTTGAAGCAACATTCGATTCAAGTACTCACCGAAGGAATGGTTGAACTCGGACTTTTAAAAGGCGATCCGGAAGAACTGATCAAAGAGAAGAAGCACGAACAATTTTACATGCATGGTTTAGGACACATGCTTGGGATCGATGTTCACGACGTCGGACTTTATTACCACGGCAAAGAGTCGCGTGCGCTGGAACCAGGAGTTGTGATGACTGTCGAACCGGGGATCTACGTGTCAGTTGATACGAAGGGTATTCCCGAGCAGTATCTTGGCATTGGTGTGCGTATCGAAGACGATGTGCTGTGCACCCAAAATGGACCGCGGGTGCTGACGACGAAAGTTCCGAAGGAAGCTGACGAGATTGAACAACTGATGGTTCGGTAGGATTGGTCTATATCATCGTAAGATGTCAAACGACAGCATCTCTTCTCTAAGGATGGCGTTTGGTAAATCTTATTCTTTTAGGCGGCTCGCCAAATATGAACTCTGAGGGAGAGAAGTTCACTCCAGAAGGGACAATGATGAGAATCGTCGTAAAGTCTTCACGGTAACCCCCATCAATAGTCATCACTTTCGACGAAGGTACACCACGCGTTTTTACTAGATAGTTTTTCGCCCTGCGAAGCCGAAAAGCCGCTTCTCCTTTGTAGGTTGGATTACCAGCAAAGGTCAACATGACGCCACGTGCAGTTGGCTGGTTTAATAGTTGAATAGCAAAGTTATCCAAGCGAGCCTTCTCATCTGGGAATCTGATGTCGCCGTACTCGTCGAAATGACCATCAACGGGAGGCGGCGCATTGATATCAACCGTCTTGGAGCCAGAACAGTAGTTCTCTCGGGTTAAGACTTGGACCGTAACCGTTATCGACTGTCCTCCGAGACCTGTCGTATCTAGTGTAATGGTCGCCGTACCCTCACCAGAGATGATAGTTCCCACTGATACTTTCCATTTGTAGACGACAAGCTGGTCGGAAGAAATGTCTTTGACTCGTGCCGTAAAGACAACCGGCATTCCCGGCTCAACTTTTGACTCAGACTCTATTGAGATTTGTGAGCACCGTTGGGTCGAAGCCAGAGTAATGGTCGCAGCGCTGATCAGATGAGCAGTGATAAGCAACAGGGCTTTCATCGAGTAGATTCAAGAATGGCAATTGAGAAATGTCAAATGATATGTGGCAAATGAGGTGCTGTTACCAACCGCTCGCGAATAGTGCATTAGCAGCCTTTTGTCCGCAGTGCTGATAGCTGTCATACGCCCGTGCTGCACGAAGTCGGATTTGTTCGTCGGTCTCTTTCTTAATCCAACCATCAATCGCCGCGGATAACACATAGGCTTCCGGTGCCATCAGGTTAGTGGTCCACAACAGAGGTGTAGCAGCAGTCTGTTGGAGGGGTGTAGAGAAATACTGTTTGCTCGCGCAGGCGAGAATGATGGCGCGACGTTGTCGATCATCGCGCCGCTTTGGATTTGCGTGGAGTTTGAAATCCATCAGCCCGTTGTGACCGATATAAGCGACCAAGTCCGCACTGCCCGCGGTGTAAAATTCGACGTCACGCGCTTTAAGTTTTTCTCCAGGCTTGCCGGCAGCTGCTTCGAGAAAGTCCCAGGTCGTTTGGGAGATCTCCCTTCCTCGATAAGCATCCGCCACGAGCAGTACCTGATTGCGACGGTGTTTGAAGATGCACCGCTCAAGGATTGTGGCGCTGGGGTTCGCGCTCACCGAAAGTAACTCCCAGTCTTTATTCTTTGAGAAGAAGGTCCTGATTCCAAAGGCCGCGCCCCAATACAAATTCGTCGCCGGGTTGTCGCCATTTCCCAAACTTGCAGAGACCGGCACGATTCCCTGATTCACGTTGTCGGCGAGTGCGACGAAGACGTGGATCACAGGATAGGAATTGGTGGGGGCTGTTTCAGGGTGTGTTTTTGCTGCGTTAGTCGGCGTCGGAATATCTGCTCGACTACTATTCATACACGCGACTGTGACTGCGACGAGTAATAATCCTGCAAAGCAACGGCACAGTCTTCGACCCTTGGGGTTGTTCATGAATTGTTAGACTCGCGGATACGGAGAATGTTCCTGGAATCACCTTAATGCGCATAGGTCTCAACCCTCATTCAGACAATTCAAGGTGCGTAACATCAACACTCAAACTTCCATGGCATAAATCAAGCTGCCATAAACGCAGTTGGGAAGGGAGGCTTGCCCCCGCTCAATGTGCCCTCCACTCAACGTCGAATGTGGTGGACATTGAGCGGGGGCAAGCCTCCCTTCCGAACTGCGTTTATCTAAGCTTGAGTTATTTCAGTGCTATTGACGACTGATGATTATGTCCGATGAGTCTTTCCTGGAGTCTCAAATGAGAAATCTCAAATGAGAAATCTCAAATCTCAAATGACAAATGATTTCTTTAAGGCACAGATAGTTCGGCAACAATCTCTTTCAAAGCCTCTCGCCCTCTTGAAACTTCTTCGGGTTTAAAAGAAATCGCACCGACAACAGCGTGGCCACCACCGCCGTAGCGTTCGCAGATCTTGGCGATGTTGTGAGTGCGTGGACGTGGCGCCCACGGATTGGATCCTACAGAAATCTTCGTGCGCTGCGACCCCCGCGTGAGAGCGACTGAGTACGTCGCTTCAGGATGTAGATAGTAAGGAATGAATTTGTTGAAGCCTTCGTAACCCTCGTCAACCAAATCAAAGTGCACCACGCCGTTCACACTTACGGCTTTTCGTCTAACAACTTCCAGTGTTTCCAGGTGTTGTTGGAGGATTGGACGAAAGCGGCGTTGCACTTCGTCGCTGTTGGCAACTTCGTCGAGTGATTTCACAGTCAGGTCACGAATAATCTCTTCGATAAAGAGATCGTCAGGGTCCGCTTCGATGACCTGCATTAGTTGCAGAGCCGCTTCTTTCAGCTCCACGCATTGAGCAGCCGATTCATAAAGAGCGCCATCGATAACATGCGCCCAGTGAATTAATTTTTCCAGTGGCTTGGTGTCGAAGCCGAAACGTTCACTTGTGATTTCGGCGATGAACTCGGTGCACGACTTCTTCGTCGCGTCGAGAAATTTCTTGCCCGAGGTGTCAGCGTGAAAGTGAGCTTCGTCTTCGGGAGTGAGAAATGCTGACTGATGATGATCGAACCACCACGTGAGTTTCTCGGACGCGGCGTACTTGAAATCGACGATGGCATTCTCGTCCCCGTCGAACATCGTCATGTCGAAGAGATTGCCAGGCCGATGGAGAAGACCTTTGTAGGCTACCTCCGCGTCCGGATGAATTCTATCTTTGTAGAATCGCGTAAACGTTGCGGCAGACGCGACCCCGTCAAAACAGTGACCGTGATAAAGCAGACGAAGTTTCATTCTATTGGCCAAAAGAGCGGGCGATTCTAGCAACCGGAATGCTGTGAGGCAAAAGCAGCGGCAATCCTCCCAATAGTGGGATTTTGAGAAGCCACAGATTAAACACACCTGCCAGGTCCGAAATGCTGCCCGTTTACGCGTTGACTAAGAGAAGGAAGATTTATCCCATGCGCATTAGCCCCACAGCACCTGTGCGCAGTCGAGAGAACGCGATTTTCTACCGGAATAGGACGTTGACAAGACCTTCCACGTCGTTTCCCTCGACTGCCGAAAACCTTCGCCTGCTAATTCGCGAGGCGGCGGATCAGCTCTGTCATGTTGTCGATGGAGATCTAGACTTTGTAGTCCGAGTTTCTGAAGCCGACGAAGATATCGACCAGCTTCTGCTCCTCGTCAATTTTGTTCTGGCGGCGGCACGACGGTCCTTTAGTGACCTGCGCGAGGTTCATCACAGAACTGAGGAAGATCTACTCGCCGCGCGAAAACTCCAGGAGCAGCTGTTGCCGCAAAAGCTGCCATACGCTTCGAATTGTCGGGTTAGTGCAAGATGTACTCCCGCGCGAACTGTTGGTGGCGACTTCTTTGACTTCTTTCGGTATCCGCGTTCGGGATTGTGCGTGGGACTGCTCGCTGACGTAAGAGGCAAGGGTGCCGCCGCGGCCATCTATGCCGCGCTCGCGAGTGGCACCATCCGATCGCTGCTGGACCAGGAAATGACGCCGCAAGCGATGCTCGAGAAATTGAACAAGAGTCTGTTTGCACGAGCGCCTGAAGGAAACTTCGTAGCCCTTACATACTCGACCTGGGACGATAAGAACCGTGTGTTAGAGCTTTGCAACTCCGGTTTGCCTGAGCCGTTGTTGTGTAGAGACGGGATCGTACGAAGTTTGGCTGTGCACGGATTGCCACTCGGTCTGTTTCCAAAGGCTGACTACGATGTGATGCGTATTCAATGTGAACGGGGTGATACGTTGCTTTTCTACACTGACGGTGTAGTTGAGGAAGTCGACAGGGAAGGAATTGATTTTGGTGCTTCGCGCCTGGCTGACATCCTCGCGAAGAACTGTCATCTAACGGCGGCAGAGATCGTCGATCAAGTGTTCGATCAGGTTAATGCTCATTGCCAATGTGAAATGAATCGTGACGATCAAACTGTAATTGCTATTCAAGTGTTGTGACATTTGAGAGAGGTGGGCATCGTGCTCGGTCTTATTCCTAAAGTACTAATCAACCTCGTTACTGAAGCTCACGGGCCGGAGACTGCGTTGGAGATTAAGCGTCGTGCCGGTTGTGATGACGTTTCAGATTTTCGCATCAACGAAGTCTACGAGGATGAGACATGGCGAAAGCTAGTTGCGGCGACTGCCGAAGTACTCGGGCTTTCCGGAGACAGGTTGGAGGAGGAGTATGCGCGGTATTTCCTCAAGGACGCGCAGAGACGTTGGCCTGCGTGGTTCCAGATGTCGAAAACGGCCCGGGAGTTTTTGGAGCGGCATCCTGCCGTTCACAACAATTTTGCGGATGCCGTGCGGGATTCTGCGTCGCGTGACCAAATCAAGGATAAATTTCGCGTCGAAAAACTCGACGACAAAATCATCACGCATTACCGCTCTCCGCACAGGCACTGCTATCTATACGTGTGTCTAGCTCGCGAAGTGCTGTCGCTTTATAGCGAGGAAGCGACGATCGAGGAGCCGAAGTGTATGAAGCGTGGTGATCCTGAGTGTGAGATTTGGGTTACGTGGTCTCGTCCCAATGGTGATGGTTGATCATCGAGCGCTTTCATTAAAGATCAGTTTACCTGACTGTAACCACAACTTAATCACCAACCCCTACGCTCTCACGAGAGCGCATGGAATTAAAAGAAAATGTTGTCTACACGTTGCCTGACGGCCGAGAGTTGATCGCGCGGTTGGGTTCGACCGGGTTTCTGTTGCACGACCCGACGAAGGGTGTTGCGGCAGCACCTGTTTTTGTCGTTGACCGATTGGGCCGACTCTTGTCTTGGGGTCGCATCACGAGTTGGACGAAGCAGGACTTGAGCGACACAGGCAGAATCTCACTACCTCAGATCCAGCGGTTACAGATCATCTGAGCTTCATCAAACGACAATCTATTCTTTCTTCTGGATTAGCTGGCATGACTTTAATTCACACAACCCGACCTGAGAGGTAAACTTCAGCAATTATGTCTAATACTTCCCATCCCGCGCCTGAAGGTTGGCACACCGTCACTCCTCGGATCGTGGCGGACGACGCGAGATCACTTGTGGATTTCCTGAGGCGAGTGTTCGGCGCAAGTGGCGATTATCTAGATACACGTCCGTCGGTGATCAAGATCGGCGATTCGCTGATTATGATTAGCGACGCTGGCGTTCGTCATCCGATGGGTGCGTTTCTATATGTATATGTCAGTGAGGTTGACTCGGTCTACGACCGGGCAATTAATGCGGGCGCCGAGTCTCTCGAAGAGCCCGGCGAAACACCCTACGGAGATCGTCGTTGTATGGTCGAGGACAAGTGGGGCAACACGTGGCAGATCGCAACGGCTCTTCAATCGTGAATAGTGAAAGTGAATAGTAAATAGGTCCTATATGTCCTATTAGACCTATTCCCGATTCACGATTTACGATTCCCGCGAAGCATGACGAACGCGGTCGCCGAGCTGGCCAGCGCCGACGCCGTCCCAATCAGGCTCACTCGCCTGAATCCTGCGACGAAGCACTCATCAATAGTTACCTCGAGCGATGTACGCAACTCTTCATTTGCGCTCGCCGGTATTTCCATCGCCGCCAATTTGATTCTTTCAGCGTCGAGTGTGTGGCGCAGATCCGGCGTAACAGGCATTTGGTCAAGCCGTTCATCCAAACAGGAATTGAAGACGCTGAACATGACCACGCCAAGTACGGCGATGGCAAACAATCCAGCGGTTCGCGAAACTGCGTTGTTAATTCCTGAAGCTATGCCGGCATGACTCGCCTTCACCGAATTCATTACCGTGGTCGTGAGTGGTGCGACACTGATCGCCATTCCGATACCGAGCACAACTATCGCGGGAAAGAACGTCTTCCAGTAGCTTCCTCCAATGCCAGGCCGCATCAGCAAGGCAAATCCAATTGACGCGATTAAAGGACCGACAACCAGTGGTAAACGAGATCCATAGCGCTTGATCAGACCACCCGACCAACGTGACAACAAGAACATGATGAGAATGAAGGGAAGCAAGGCCGCACCGGCCGCTGTCGGGGTGTAATGCTGAACTTGAATCAGGTTCAATGGCAGAAAGAAGAGTGTTCCGCCGAGCGCCGCGTAAAGAAATAAGGTGAGCAGGTTGGCACCGGCGAAGTCGCGAGCTCTAAAGAGTTTCAAGGGCATCATCGGTGAAGCAATGCGTGCCTCGACCAGGATGAAAGTGACGAAACAAAGAGCTCCGCCGCTTAGCGCGATGATCACGCTGGCGCTACTGAAACCCAGAGTGCTTGATTCGATTAGGCCGTAAACAATGGCACCCAAGCTGATTGTGGCAAGAGCGGCGCCGAGTAGATCCACCCTGCCCGATTCTTCGTCGCGGCTCTCCGGCACAAAACGGAAGACAAGGAACACAACAATCAAAGCCAACGGAAGATTCAAAAAGAAGATCGCACGCCACGACACATGTTGGATCAACCAGCCACCGATGACTGGACCAAGCGCCGTAGTTATCGCCGTCGAACCGGACCATGTGCCGATCGCGCGGCCTCGATCTTGTTCCGGGAATGATGCGCTGATGATTGCCAGACTCCCGGGAACCAGCAGCGCCCCGCCGATTCCTTGAATCGCACGGGCGAGAATTAACTGTTGTACATTCGGCGCTAAACCGCACCACATCGACGCGAGCGCAAAGATTACGATTCCGATCGAATAAATGAGTCGACGGCCGAAAAGATCACCGAGCGATCCGCCGAGCAACAATAACGCCGCAAGGAATAGCGCATACGCTTCCACCACCCACTGAACATCAACAGCGGTGGCATTTAAGTTAGCTTGTAATGCGGGAAGAGCAACATTAACTACGGTTCCATCAATAAAGCTCATGCTCGATCCCAGGATCGTCGCTGCCAGAATCCACGGCCCTAG
>DATJKB010000661.1:0-9717 GCA_035491875.1 Pyrinomonadaceae bacterium
TCGCTGTATGCGTTGAACGAAATTGACACGTATCGTTACTCCGTGAGTTCCGCCGGCGCGGGTGGAATGGTTCAGATGATTCCGTGGGCTTACAACCTGGTGCGGCAGCGGCATCCTGGCGTTGGCTTGACTCCAGATTTCGTGACGGGCATGCGAAACCACTCCAACGCATTGCAGGCGATGTTGCTGTACATGCGAGACACATGGAATGATCTGGCGGCAAACGACGAAGTGAAGTACGCCATGAATGCGAAACTCGCGACCATGAGCGAGATAATGGCTGCCGGCTACAACTCGAATGCGGCGAAGCTGCCTGGCTATCTCAAGCGCGGCAGCCAAGATTGGAAGGTGCTAATTCCACGAGAAACTCAGATGTACTTGCAGATTTACAAGTCGTTTGAGGGATTGGTTCCAATCAAGTCCAGAACTAGCACCTTCGCACAAGCGAACTAACAGAATTTGGCCGCAGATTCACGCCGATACACCGATCACATTGCTTTCTCTGATCTGTCTTATCCGCGTGAATCTGCGGCCAAATTGTTTCTACTCGCTGAATTGTAGTCGGGTTGGAATCGGCTCGATTGGTTCGGGGTCACGATCTGTCGTAATCGAAGCGTCAACATTGCTATCCGAGTACTGCAGCTTATAGAGCTTCCAGTAAAGACCTCGTTGAAGCAAAAGCTCCTGGTGTGTTCCCTGCTCACGAATTTCGCCATGATGCAACACGATTATTCGGTCGGCATTCTGAATCGTTGAGAGGCGGTGAGCTACAACGATCGATGTTCGATCCCGCATCACTCGCTCAATCGCACGTTGAATCAATTGTTCAGTTTCAGTGTCAATCGAACTTGTTGCTTCATCGAGAATCAATAATGCCGGGTCAAATGCCAAAGCCCGCGCGAACGACACGAGCTGCTTCTGACCGACGGACAATCCCGCACCTCTTTCTCTTACCTCTGCTTTGTATGTATCTTTCAACCTGCTGATAAACCGATCGGCGTGGACTTCCTGTGCGGCCCACTTCACACGTTCTTCCGAAATCTCTTCCCGACCAAGCCGTATATTGCCTTCGACTGTACCGCTAAACAAAAATACTTCCTGAAGTACGACCGCGAAATTCTGACGCAGCGCTTTCAAATCCCACTCGCGAATATCGACGCCGTCCAGGAGAATCCTGCCACGTTGAATGTCGTAGAACCTCATCAACAGATTTGTGATCGTGGTCTTGCCCGATCCGGTGTGACCGACCAGCGCAACAGATTGACCCGGCTCCACCGTAAATGACACGTCTTTTAAAACCCAATCTTCGTCTTTGTAAGCGAACCAGACGTTTTCAAACTCGATGCGACCACGCGCACGGCCGGTCATGCGCGGACGCTTCGGAGTCAAAATGGCGATGGGCAAGTCGAGTGCTCTGAAAATTCGATGAGAAGCAACGACCGCGGCTTGTAGGACGTTGTACTTATCAGAAATATCGCGGATAGGCTGGAAGAGAAATCCTGAGTATTGAATAAATGCGACCAGCGCACCCAACGTGAGCACCGTGTGCCCCGGTGTGTTTTGCATCACGCGATAGCCGCCGTACCAAATGATGAGTGCTACTCCGACAGCGCCGATGAAGTCGACCAGCGGAAAGAAAACGGCGTAATAGAAGATCGTTTCGATGTTCGCGCGCCGGTAGTCTTCATTGATTCCCTGAAACTTCTTGAGTGACTTCCTCTCAGCATTAAAAATCTGAACGGTTTGAGCGCCGGCAAAGTGTTCCTGCAAGAATGCATTGATGCGGGCTATCCGTGTTCGGACCATGTCGTAACCGCGGCGCGCCCCTTTGCGGAACCACGTCGTGGCGGCGAAAAGCAATGGCACCGTTAGTAACGTCACAAGCGTCAGGCGCACGTCCATCCAAAGCATCATCGTGATGATTGCTGCGATCATCACGAGATCGCCCAGCAGATCCGTAACGCCCTGAGTGAACAATTCGTTTAGCGCGTCGACATCAGTTGTAAGCCGCGTCATGATACGACCGACAGGATTGCGATCGTAGTAAGCGATCTCCTGGTGTTGAAGCTTATCGTAAAGCTCGCGCCTGATATCAAACATCACGTATTGCCCGACAGTGTTGAGCAGCACCACCTGAAAATACGAAAACACAAGTCTCAGGAATTGCACGCCGACGTACAACAGGACCAACAACCCGAGCCCGTCCAGTTTTCGGGGCAGGATGTACCAGTCGATCGCATACTGCGTGAACTTGGGCTGCAACACACCCAGCAGATTTAAACCCAGTGTTAAGACAAGCGCTGGAATTAGAACGCGGATGTATGGCTTGAGGTACCGCACCAGACGGCGGGCCACCTGGAAGTCGTAGGTCTTCCCGATCGCCTCTTCTTCATGAAACTGTTTGACTGTTGCCGACATCTGTATTTAGGTCGCCGCGAGTTCTTCCTCCAACAATTGCCGTTCGTACAGATCCGCGTAGGCGCCATTTACCGCGAGCAACTCATCGTGAGTTCCCTGTTCGATTATCTGACCTTCGTCGAGCACACAGATGACATCGGCGTCTCGAACAGTGGAAATGCGATGGGAAACAATCAAACTCGTGCGGTCGCGCATGACGCCGCGAAGCTGACCCAGAATCTTTTCTTCCGTGTAGGTGTCTACAGACGACAACGAGTCGTCGAGAATCAGGATCTTCGGTTGGCGCATGACCGCACGGGCAATCGCTGTACGTTGTTTTTGCCCACCTGAAAGCGTGATGCCGCGTTCGCCAACAAGGACATCAAAGTGTTCCGGAAAACCGCCGACATCTTCGCTAAGTCCGGCGATCTCAGCGGCCCATTCGACTTCCGCCTGTTCGCTCTTCTCCACGCCGAACGCGATATTGCCTTTCAATGAATCGCTAAAAAGGAATGTCTCCTGAGGAACGTAGCCAATATTCGAGCGCAGCTGAGCTAACGGGTATTTGTTTACTGGCACATCATCGATGAGGACTGTGTTCTCCGGAGCTTCGATCAAACGGGGGATAAGATTAACCAGAGTGGATTTGCCGCTGCCGGTCCGTCCAACAAACGCTACCGTTTGTCCTTCAGGAATCGTTAGATTGATGTTCCGAAGAACAGGTTCGTCGTTTTCATGGTATCTGAAAGTAAGATTGCGAAACTCAATCTTGCCTTTGATCTGAGGTTGTTTTGGGACATCGGGCACGTCGGCGATCAATGGTTTGATTCGCCAGATCGCATTAAGCCGCTTAAGGCTCGCCGTGCCTCGCTGATAGAGATTAACCACGTACCCCAGGGCAATGAGCGGCCAGATGAGGCGCGTCAGATACATGTTGAAAACCGTGAACTCGCCGATAGTGATTTCGCCGCGAACCGCTAATGGCACTCCAGCCCAAATGATCAGAACAAAACCAATTCCGATCAAAAACTGCATCAACGGACGCATAATGGCGTCGATTCTCACAAGACTGAGATTCTTTTCCGCATACTGGAGATTCAACTGATTGAATGCGGCTATCTCAGCGTCTTCCTGCGCGTAGGCTCGTACCACGCGTACACCGGTAAAGTTCTCCTGGGCGCGGGCGGTGATCTGCGCAAAGAAGTCCTGGATCTTCTCAAAGCGAACATGAACCTGCTGGCCGAAGAACTTCACTGTTAGCGAAACCAATGGCATCGTCACAAACAACAACGTAGTCAGCCACCAGTTGATAATGAACATCATCGGTAGGACCAGTATCACCACAAACAACGTCTGTAGTGTGTACATGATCATTGGCCCGGACAACTGCCTCACCGCAGCGAGATCATTGGTAGCTCGAGCCATCAAATCGCCAACGCGATGCTCGTGAAAGAACGATTGTGGCTGATCCACGAGGTGGGCGTAGAAATCTTGACGCAAGTCGTACTCGATGTTGCGCGACATGCTGATCAGGATCCGCCGCTGAAGGAACAAAAACACGCCGCCGACAATGCTTGTGCCGAGAACCTTCGCAGCAGCTATCGTGAGATTGGCCCAGTTTACTGCCGTCCAGTTCGCATCCACGGCCTGACCAACGATCAAGGGGATGTAGAGGCTGCAGATGACATAGGCGAGGATGCAAGCGATGCCAGTAGCCAACGCAAACTTGTAGGGAGCGAAATAGCGGGAAAATTTCTTCAGATCATCCATTACAACCGGCGAGTTGAGACCTACGCTTCAACTTGGCACTTCGTTTGAATATGTATCATGCGCGATTTGAGGCCCGGACGCCAAATGCGCCCAGATCTAAAAAGCCATCTGCTATTACGAGCAAAACTGAATCTCTGGTTCAGTTTGTTCTGCTCAAGCCGATGGCCGTTTGCTGGTTGAGTTCCTAGTTGATTTCTGCGGCAGTCTCTAATTCGGGGAAGCAATTAGCATCGAGAAACGTTCCGTCATTGTCAGAATCGGGGGGCACACTTACCTGGTTTCGTCCACTAGTCTTGGAGTGATAAAGCGCCCGGTCGGCTGCGACTACCAACGTATCGCGTGATGACGCGTGCAAAGGGAATGTGGCCAGTCCGAACGAAGCCGACATGAAACCGTACCCCGGAATCTCCGTTTCGGCCACTCGCTTGCGCAATCGCTCAGCAACGATCATTGCTCCTTCCAGATCAGCCTGGGGAAGAATGACAGCAAACTCGTCGCCACCAAACCTCGCAGCCGAATCGACGGCTCTTAGTTCTGAGCGAAGATTCTCAGCCATGATTTGCAACGCACAGTCGCCAGTGTCATGGCCGGAGTGATCGTTAATCTTCTTGAAGTTGTCAGCGTCAAGCATGATCAACGACAGGGGTTGGCGCATTCGAGTCGCGAGATGAAGATCGCGCTCCAACTGCATTTCAAACGCTCGCCGGTTGTAACACCCCGTTAGACCATCGCTGAGCGCCTGCACCTGTAATTGAGCGAAGAGATGCGCCTGGTTTACTGCCACTGTCAATTGATCAGCCACTGTGTGCAAAAGGAGTAACTCATTGTCGGCCCAGATCCGTGAGCTATCGCCCTGAACCAGAAGAAGGCCAACGTAAGATCCTTGATAGAGCAATGGAACCGCTGCTTGTGCGCAATCGCCATTGTCGAGTGTGGCATCGCCGTCAATGACCCAGGGCTTCGGTGCCTCACGCAGATTAGTTTTTGCCAACGCGATGTCTTGCTTTAACTCGTCCTCTTTTTCATCTGTAGCGATCGAACCAGAGCTAAGGAACTGCTCGGTCTTAGTATTGCCCACGAGTTCACCCTCGATCTGCACAGCACAGCAGTTTGCGTTTAGCGCGCGTCCAACTTCATTTGTGGCTGTTCGCAAAAGACTATTCAAGTCCAAAGAGTTTCTAATCGCAGTTGCGATGCGATTAAGAGCGATTTCGCGCTCGGCTTGTTCCTGAAGTAAGCGCGCAAGCTTCGTCGTCACTCCCAGGGTCAGTTGCAGCGACGTGGCCTTCGGCATCGAAACCCGAACTGCATCTGCAAATGGACCGGCATGAAATGGATGCTCGGCCGTCATCCGCGCCATCAAGTATTCAAGCGCTGAATACACAACGTCAGGTTCGAATGTCCAGACAACCTGGGCGGAATCTGTGTCGCTTGCATCGTCGGAAGGCGGAGGCGACGCGAGGAGTGCTGAGAAGCGCGCATCAGCGATGACCACAAACCGCTCGTTAAGGCCCTCGCCAGTCTGTTCGAGGACCATCGCAGGTCTCTTAATTGGACTCCGGCTCTCGATTACTTGCGCGTGCGAGTCTCTTCCAGTTACGAAAAGAACCACGTTCTCCGCCGCCTCAACCAGCTTCTTCACGCGCGTTGCTTCGCGGTTCGGCCGGACGTCAACGGCAGGAATACTCTCGACCACTAGTGCGTTCAGACTGTTCTCTAGTACGACGTCTTCGAAGTACGTCTGAAGCTTAGTGATCGTCGAGACGCTACAACGGATTGGCGTCAACTGACGGGGGTGCTGAGCTAGGAGGGAGTTGTATAGGGAATACATCAAGGGAGTAGAAGGCACATTGAACTGGGGAAGCGGCAGGAAATTGAAAATACACCCTGATGGCCAACATCATTTTACATTGATGAACATAGGGTGTCTATCAGTAATTTCCCTAGTTATCTGGGCTTAGAGGGGAGCCTAACGTAGGTGCTAAGTGCTGTAGCCGCAAGGTTTGGACCATCGTCGAAGAGCTCAGCAGAAACAACAATTAGACGCTTCCCCGCCCGCAGCACCTTGGCCCTCGCGACCATCGATCCAGCGGTTAGGGGCATAAGGTAACTGATTGTGAGGTCTACGGTTGTCGTCCGCTCGTCAGCGTTTAGGAGAGGGATGATCGCGAATGCCGTGGCTGAGTCAATGAGGGAAGCAATGACGCCGCCGTGTACGACGCCGGCGTTTTGCTTAAAGTCGTCGCGGATTTGCAGACTCAGCGTAGCGTCACCCGGTTCGACCGAATCGAGTTTGATGCCCAGTAGTTTTGCAAAGGGCACCGTGCTGAGGGCATCTTCGATCCTTTTTCGATCAGAATCGGTGAGCTTGGAAGTGCTCATGACCGATACGTCTCGCCGGGATTCGTCGGTTCGACAATGACGGCAGTTCCGTACGCTAGAACTTCAGTGACGCCAGTGGAAAGTTCGGTCGTATCGTACCGCGCGCCGACCACCGCGTTTGCTCCGACTTCGGTAGCGTGTTGAATCATAATCTCGAATGCGTCCGCACGTGTTTGTTCGCACAGCTTGGTCCAGACCGTGATATTCCCACCGACAACTGTTTGAAGCGATGCGCCGATGGTCGCAAATATGTTTCGGGAACGAACGACAATTCCGCGCACGACGCCCAGGTTTTGTAGGATGCGGTAGTTCGGCACTTCGAAAGCAGTCGTCACCATCTGGTGCGAAACGGAATAGCGAGGCGGGCTGACTGCGTATGGAACTCTATCCAAAGGATCAGAGCTCATCATTTTCCTCCTTTGGTAACCGGCTTCTTTCTAAATAGCGTCGCCTTTGGTTTCTGTTTGCGTCCGGCGAGTTCACCTGCTTTTGGTATCCACAGGAATGTTTGCAAATCGCACCGGCCGTTCTTATCGAATAATACGTTCTCCAGCTCAAGTAGTTTCTGCTGCTTATCGTGCGGGAGTACAAGGCGACCGGTTGATGTTGCTCCCCGGGCATTCAGCACACGATGCCATGGCGTACCTGAAGGTGAGGCGTGCATGACAAAACCTACAGTTCGGGGCGTGTAACCATCACCGAGAAGTTCCGCGATTTGCCCGTACGTCATTACTCGTCCACGCGGAATCTTCCGCACGATTTGATAAACGCGCTCGCGATACTCATTTTGCTCGACTTTCGCCATTCGATTAATGATCGAGAGTTCGTAGTACAACGCGAGCTGGCGCGCCATCACCCAGCCCGCTGCTTATGCTCAACGGCAAACAGATCAGTTCATATTTTCCCGGGGGAACAACGCTGAGATTCAGCCCCTCGACAATGATCACTCCCTTGGAAAGCAATGCGAGATGGGTCGGATGACCTTCCTGGGCAAACTTTTCGATCGATAAGTAGTCGATACCTACCAGGCGCACGCCCTGTTCGACTAGATGCTTTGCCGCTTCCAACTCAAGATATGTGTAGTCTTCTTCGAAATGGGCGCTTGACGTTTTCCAAAAAGCTGAGTTGCGCGTTTTGAAGAGCACGCGTCTGCTTTCGTTCGTGCAATGCTCCCTAACGAAACTCAAGTCGATCGAGTTGGACTCGGATGGCACTTCAATCACTTCCGCGTCGCCTATCAAAACGTCGAGCGGCAGCGATCCAACGCGCGGCGCGCCTTCGATGAAATGCGCTGGCGCATCGACATGTGTTCCAGTATGCGCGCCAAAGCGAAGCACAGATACATTCGCCCCATCACCATTCGACAGACTACGCCAAGCCTGAATCTCGATCTCAGGATCTCCGGGATACGTCGGTATCGCGGATGATAGAGGGATGCTTAAGTCGTAAATCATCGTTGGGATGTGGATAGTAATTGCCTGCAAAAACCGGTGTCAATTAATGTTCGATACGATCAACGAATGTCCGATATGCTTTCAGCTTGTCGTTGACGTTCGAAGGCGACTAGCTGCGATGTAAGTTGAGTCTTTTTGTAGTCAACGACAAGCTAAAGAGGCTCTTGCAAAAGTCCATTTCTCATTCTCCCCAGGCTTTAGCCTGGGGTCAGTGCTCTGTTGAAAGCTGAAAACCGTTTCAACGGTTTACATCGAAACATTGAAGATTTAGGCGCACCGTCTGAAACCGTTAAAACGGTTGCGAAATTCAACGTCCCGCCGTGACTCCAGGCTAAAGCCTGGGGAGAATGAGAGGTTGAATTTTGCAGGAGGCTCTAAAGCATATCCGACATTCGTTGACCTATTTCTGTTCGCTTGAGTCTTCGTAATCCATCAATTAGCATTTGGGTTCGGAATAATAATGTTGCCTGAGATTCGAGCCAGTCATAATAGACATCAGATCCTCACAGTCGCCGCTTCGACTTATCTAAACTCCGCTCCACTAATTTGGAGCTTTCTTCATGGCCCACAGCGCGAACAAGTAAAGCTGATTGATGCGGTTCCCGCTCAGTGTGCGCAATTACTTCGTGAAGAGGCGGTCGACGTCGCCCTAATCCCGGTGATCGAATATCAGCGCATCCCAAACATTTCTTTAATCACCAATGTCTGCGTCGGTTCGAAGACGGAAGTGCGAAGCGTACTGCTGGTCTCAAAGCAAGCGGAGATTGAGCAGATAGAAAGCGTCGCATTGGATGAATCGTCACGCACTTCCGCGGCGCTTTTAAAAATTATGTTTCGCGAGTTTTTGCGGCACGAAGCTTCATGGAAAAGTTCAACGCCTGATTTGCACGAGATGCTCCGCGAGAATGACGCGGCATTGATAATTGGCGATCCCGCAATGACTTTTCCTCGCGAAGGACTGCACATTTGGGACATGGCTGCATTGTGGCAAAAGTACACCGGCCTCGGATTTGTATTCGCCATGTGGGCGATACGAAACGACGCGACCGACCGAGCAAAACGCGTTGACTTTGCGGCCGCTCGGGACGAAGGTGTCGCCCGTATCGACGAGATTGTCGATTACTATATGACGCGTATTCCTCTCAGCCGTAGGGAGTTGAGGTTTTATTTGACACACAACATTGCGTTCGACCTGGATGATCAGATGCAGAACGGGCTGGAGTTATATTTCCAACTCGCAGCTAAACATGAATTAATCGATAAACCCAAAGAACCTGTTTTCCTTGGAGTGCGGTGACTTGTCACCGCTTTGAGGATTTGGCTGAGGCAAAGAAAGCTGTGACAGGTCACCGCACTCCAAAAAAAACCTCAAATAGATCGGAGAAACTGCTGCCGCACGTTCGTACTAGAAGTTGAAGGCGCCGGGTTCGAGGGGTCGAGTAGAAGCACCTTCATTGTTCTGTTATTGTTTAGCTGGCCTTATCACAATCATGACATGTCTTCGATGACCGCCAAACAGATTCTCGATCAAGTGCTTGCTGGCAAAAGGATGACGGCCGAGGAATGCACATATCTCCTCGAGTCGTACGATATTGCCCTAATGGGTGCTGCGGCGGATGAGATCAGGGCCCGTAGACATCCCGACAACATCGTCACTTACATCATCGACCGCAATGTTAATTACACGAACGTGTGTAATGTCGTGTGCACATTC
>DATJKB010000662.1:0-6773 GCA_035491875.1 Pyrinomonadaceae bacterium
GATCGTCGGATCGATTACATCTTTGGCCCACCCAGGGTTGTGCATGTTGGAAGAGTCGAGGTTTTGCGAGATGCTGCGGTCGGGCGAATGGACCACTGGCCGTTGCTAGTGGAAGTAGGTTTTTGATCAGGGCGATGACGGTGATAGCTCTACAGACTGAGAGCCTGACGAAAAGGTTCGGTGCCCACACGGCAGTTGATCGTCTAACGATCAGTGTTCAGCGTGGTGACATCTACGGTTTTCTTGGTCCAAACGGGGCGGGGAAGTCGACGACGCTGAGAATGTTGTTGGGTCTCGTCAGGCCTACGTCCGGTGTGATCAAGTATCCCGTACGCGGGTCAGGCTGGGAATATCTAAAAGCGCGCACACGCGTCGGCGCAATCATCGAAACGCCTGCGTTCTACGAGAATTTTTCCGGCCGACGAAATCTGCAACTGCTCGCTTCGTTATCTGGCGGCGTTCAATCGAAGCGCTTGGAAGAAGTTCTCGAGATCGTTGACTTGCGCGATCGCGCGCGCGATCCGGTGAAGGTCTACTCGTACGGAATGCGTCAGCGTTTGGGAATCGCCCAGGCGCTCTTACCGACGCCAGAACTCATCATTCTCGACGAGCCGACGAATGGTCTCGATCCTCAAGGTATACACGAAACGCGAGAACTGATTCGACGTTTGAGAGATGAATTTAAATTGACGGTATTACTGTCGAGTCACCTCCTCACGGAAGTTGAACACGTATGCAATCGGGTTGGAATCATTCACAAGGGGAACTTGCTTTATGAAGGTGAGCCAGAAGCATTGCGTGGTCCAACAGGCCAATTCAAAATGCGAGTCGACAATCTACCAGCTGCGACTGAATTACTAACCAGCGTACCGGGTGTGGTAGTGAACCAAAATGGGGACGCGTTCTTGCGGATCGGTGCGGATGTCGAAAGCATTCCGGAGCTGAATGAACTTTTAGTGACGAACGGGATCAGAGTCTATGAGTTGACCCCGACCCGGGAGAGTCTGGAAGAAGCATTTCTTCGTCTCACTAATGGAGAGGTGCGGCGCCTCGATTTGACTGCCGTTCAGAACTAGAATAAGCAGCACAATAAGCGTTTAGTACCTACATAACGGTTACTTGGTGCTGCTGATGAAACTGGTTTGGCATTTTGTCATTCTTGGGTCACTGGTCTCCGTCTGCGCTGCTACATCGCTGGGTCAAACGCCCGACAGCGTGCGGCGCGGAGCAGGTTTGACATTGAGTGCCAACGTAACACCCGCTTCAATCATCCAGTTATCCTCCAAATCAAGCTACATTGAGGAATTGGAAACGCCTTCCAACACGTTGTGCGCTCTGAAAGTCGTTCTTGCCGATTCGGCAACAGCCGATCTGATGAAGCAAACCGCGGCAGGCACACTAGTCATGACTAGAGTTGAGTTTCTCGTTCGTTTCTCAGGCTTTAAGGATGAAACCGCCACGATGGTTATAACCGTAACTGCCGTTGATGATAAAAGCGGTCGTCTCTCCTTAACAGAGGGGACGAGCGAAGCGAGTTTGAGAAGGCTCGAACTGGGGCACGTCGTCAAAGTTGAGGGAGTCAGAAGCGGCGAACGAATTGTTCGATACGTCGGGTTCCTGGTGGACGAGACGGTGAGCAGTACCCCTCAAAAAAATGGTCGCGGAGCAGCCCTCACTTACGAGCTCATCCATTAGTCACCGCCCAGTTTTCCTTGTAAACGGCCTTGACTCCGCCCAAAGCCGCGCCCTATTTCGCTACACAATCCCACAGAATCGTTCAAGTTGAGCGAAAAATCTGTTGCAAACAGTTTGGCGGTATGTATAATGGCTTCTGCGTGCGGCGAGGCAACCGACCTGCTGAAGTGAACCGACCGTCACTCCCGCAAAGCCCTTCCCTCCTTGGATAGGCTCCCACGAGAACCTCGATTCTAATCTCGATCACGACAGGCGGCCATCGCCTTTTAGAACTTATGTACTCGCCTAACCCCCAACGTGGATTTTCCCTTATCGAGTTACTGATCGTAGTCGCGATAATCGGCATTATTGCCGCCATTGCAGTTCCGTCCCTGATAGCCTCGAGAGCAGCTGCCCAGGAAGCGGCCGCCCAAGCGTGCCTACGGGTGATACATGAGACTCAGGTAAGCATGAAAGTAACAGTTGGCCGATATGGTCGCATGTCGGAGTTGAATGGTATTTACAACGGAAATTTGGGTGTGATGGCGGGATCTACTTTGAAACGACAAGGCTATACCTTCCAGACGGTTCCGACGTCTCCAACGAATGCGCAATTGACAGCGGGATACCGAGTTGCCGCTTCCGGCGTTGGTCCGGACGGCGTTACCCCATTTATTTTTATCGTCGATGACTCAGGCATAATCAGCCAGCTTTCGCCGTAGGGTGAAAGCTTTTTTTGGATGGAATTAACCCCTCCCAAGCAAGCCTTTCTCAACTCAATCTTCCACATAGGAGAACAATGATGTCCCTTAAGAATAAACTTCCACTGTTCCTCGCCCTGATTGGGCTCTTCGCCTTCGCCGGCTCCGTAGCGGCGCAAGTTGGTCCGCAGCGCAATGGCCTAACCAGTCAATCGCAGTTGAACCTAACCGCGACTGCACAAAATGCTTTGCAGTTGGACATTTCTACTGCAGCTGGTGGCGCAACAGTTGTTGGCGCTACGGGAAACAGCTCAACCGGCGTGTTTAGTTTGGATTTTGGCAACGTCAACGGTTTGGGTATCGGCACTCCGACGGCCGGCGTCAGTGTCGCCATCGGCGCCAGCGGAGCAACCTATACCTCGCCGATCAGTTTGACACCCCGTTATTCTGGCCACGTCAATAACACAGCTAGCATTTCCGTCCTTTTGGATTCAACGGCGGGCGATGCCCAGGGTCGTGCGGCCACTCGTGAAGGTGCGGCTGCTGCGTCAGTGGCGGCTCCCAGCGCGGTAGTCCCAAATATCTTCACCAGCACCGCGACAAACGGTACTGCAGTGACGCGATATGTTGGCTACTTTATCAGCAACGCCAACGGTGCTTCCGCTGTCAGTGGTGCGATGAGCTCTCGGCTGATCTACGAAATAACCATTCCGTAGATCTGCTAAACCTTTACGGGGTCGCTTCCTGGTTGTCGATGGTTCTATATGAATCTTCGAAATCAGGAAGCGATTCTGTTCGAAAGGAGGCGACACAAATGTTTCAACCCAGGCGGTACGTTTACGTCGTCTGCGCTTGCGCTCTATTACTGTCAGCTGGCGCAAGAGCTAACGCTCAAAAGCAATCTCTTGGTCTAACTCCGGCACTAGTGGACGCGAATGTTAAGCGCGGGCTTACCTACACACAGAATTTCACTGTAGTTAACAATACCACTACGAAGTTGCGCTTCCATTGTATGGTTAGGGACTACTGGTACGATGAACAAAACAATGCTCGACTTATCGGTAGGCCAGGCACGCTGCCGCGATCAGCTTCTATGTGGGTCCAGTTTGCACCCGAAGAAGTAATCGTAGAACCAAATTCTTCAAGTACCATTCGAGCTATCATCTCCGTGCCAAAGGATGCTTCGGGCGGTTATTACACAATCCCTTTCTTCGAAGGTGAGCCTGTAGAAAAGCCCGATGTAAAGGCCGGCGCAAATTTTGCTGTGCGGCTTGGCGGTTTATTGATGCTGGCAACTGAAGGCGCTTCAGAGTACTCCGTCGAAATAAAGAGCGGAAAGGTTCAGCCTCCGACCGGATCCTCCGAGCTGGAGATCCAATTAGATATTCACAATCACGGAACCTCGCATGTTCGCCTCCGCGGTATGTTTGCGATTCTTGACGCAAGCGGCAAGCTGGTTGGCAAGGGTCGCAACGAAGAAAAAGCCTTCCTGCCGGGCCAACGTGATATTTACAAGGCTCCTTGGGGCGACGATTTGCCGCCCGGCCACTACACTGCCGTAGTGACGCTAACCTATGATCGAGCTGGGCTCGAACCCGCCACTCTAGTCTATGAACTTCCGTTCGATCTCAAGTAGAAATTTCCCCGGCAGAAGATCCCCCTCCCACCATGAATTCGTTGCGTTGCGTTCGAGCACGACGAGTATGTGAGCTTGCCCTGATGGCGGGGCTTTTAACTGCGCCCGCGCTGTCACAAACACAACCTGTCAGCTCGGTGAATTCTTCGCCGGCCGCAGCAGCGACAAATTATGCGATGAGGGTCAAGATCTTTATTAAAGAAGTTCGCGATCTCACCTTCGACGCAATTATTCACTCCGCGACTGTAGTCGATCCCGGATCTCTAAGCACCAGTGTTCTGGGCGAACGCGTGTTGCGTCTCACCGGTTTGGATTTTGGTGAGACGATCGTGATTGTAAATACAGATAAAGGACGCCAGACCATAATCGTAGAAGTAGTTGGCCATCCGATTCCGACAGCCGAAGCTAGTATTCAGGCGAGCAACAAGTCACAGGCCGTCAACGCACCAGCTGATGGGTTGTATTCGATATTGTTTAGTCCTCCTCACGGCGGAGCAAGGGCTTTCGTCAGTCAAACTCTTCAATATCACCGCGGCCTCAGCAATGGCCGCATTCTTAATTTTCATGGCGATCTGTTTAGTTTCCTGGGCAAGCGAACTAACGATCTGTTCCCTAACGCTGAAACTGGATTTGGCATTAATCGGCTGTCGTTAGGTGTCGTAAACAAGCAGGAATCTGTCGAACTGCTGGATAGCGAACTCTATCTCTCGCCTCTTAGTTTGAATGGCTACACGATCCGCGGATTCCACCTGACTTCTCAACGCGATTCAAGGTTTCGAGGCGCAGAAATTTTTGCAGGTTTAGCCCGCCCTTCAATCTCTCTGCTCGATTCGGCAGGCGGGCGAGTATTGGGCGGAATGTATCCGCTGAAGAATAGCAAGCAGCTGACTATTCGTGCCGGTGCCATGATGGTGACGCCCTCAGAGCAGAACCACTCAATGAGCGGCGGGCTGAGTTCACTTTTCACCGCCGCCTACACTCCCGATGAAGACACAACAGCCGAAGGCGAAGTGGCTTACTCCGAGCGCGCCGTGTCATGGCGAGGTCGATTTGCAATTCAGCGAGGACCAATAAACTTTTGGACCGAAGTGTCAGATCTTAATGGGCAGTCACCCTTCATTTCGATTGGTGGCCAGGGCGGAGGCCGGTCAACGCTTGCCGCGGCAATCCGCTGGCAGACATCCGACCGCCTTACTACCTACGCCAGCTACAATCAGACAAAAGGAGCACAGACTTTCAATCTGAGTCGTCTGTCCTTCAGTGGATCAACCTTGACTGGAGGATTGAACTATCGTGCTGGAAAACGGGCCCAGTTTGGATTGCGTTACACGCGGCAACGGATTGATTCGACCTCACGATTTGCGCTGAGCTCGCAGCTTGAAACGAACAGTCTGGTTGGAACGTCGAACTTCGACTTCGCACATAACTGGAACAACAGTCTCGAGATTCGCTACAACACAACTCACGAACTGGTCGCCGGCGCAAAAATGGATAGCGGCTTCGGATTGCGAAACGAAATACGTCACAACGCCGAATGGTGGTCAGGCGCCGCCTATTTCAACTACCAGAACAGCGCGCTATCGCTTTCTAGTCTGGTGCTAAGAAATCCGTCGTTACTGCCGCCTCTCGTTCGCCAGGCGTTTGAAGACGATCCTCAACGTTTTCTGGCGCTCAATCGAGATCTCCTTCAACGAATCCTGGGTGATATTGAGCTACCGCAAACGCGAAGCACCGAGGTAGGCGTTCGCTTTCAGGCGAAGCTTTCGCGCTATACCGCTACCGGAGAAGTGCGCTTCGATGACAGTAAGCTGGGTACTCAGTCGCCGCAAAACATTGTCGGATCGATCACTCTCGCGATGCGTCTTGATTCAGTTAATACGATTGGGCTCACTACCAACCTACAACGCGCGCTACGCGGCGATGGTTTGACTGGAACCCAGAATGGATTTTCATCCCTTACGGTTTCCTACACACGACGGCTGGGAGGCCCATCGGAAAAAAATTTCCTGATGAAATTATTAGGTCGCGATCACGGCACTATTAGAGGACGTGTCTTCGCCGACCTCAACGCTGATGGTGAAGATAATCCGCAGGAACCCGGAATACCGGGAATCAAGGTAGAACTCGAGGATGGACGTTCAGTAGAGACTGAACCAAATGGAAACTTCAAGTTCGATCGCGTCAAGCTTGGCACCATTACAGTCCGTCTTGCTTCTGATGACTTCGGTAAAAGCTTGCGAGCGAGCACCGCTGGCCAACAAGCGATTATGGTGTCGCCCCGACAAACGGCAAAGGTCAGTTTTGGTGTCGTCGATTTCGGTTCCATTTCGGGTCGTGTTTTCAATGAACTTCAGGGCATTGACACGGGCGACGCGGGAAACAAGCCAGGTATCAATGGTGTGCGTCTAAAACTTATCCCGCATCAGCAGGGAACACCGTCAGCGACACGGGTTACGGATGCCGGTGGCATGTATGAATTCAGAAATCTTACGCCGGGAAAATATAGTGTCGAAGTAGACACTGAGACATTGCCTCCTTACTTCCGGATGCCGGCGCAAACATCGTGGGAGATATCCGTTCTGCCCGTTCGAGGTTCTTACCTTGATATTCCTCTGTTTGCCCAACGCCGTGTATCTGGTGTTGTCTTTTTAGATAAAGATATGGATGGCAAATTCGATCCGGCAGTGGACGAAGTGGTCCCAAACGCCACCGTAACCTCAGGTAACGTCAAAGTGGTTACGGGACCAGACGGTGCCTACCTT
>DATJKB010000663.1:0-3935 GCA_035491875.1 Pyrinomonadaceae bacterium
GTTGATCCCATTCCCGTCGATCACGCAAAGGGCATCTACTTTTGGACGCCTGAAGGCAAACGCTTCATCGACTTCAATAGTCAGTTGATGTGCGTCAACATCGGTCATGGCGACGAGCGAGTGGTTCGGGCCATCAATGAACAGGCCGCAAAGCTTCCGTACGCGAACCCTTTCATGGCTACTGAAGTACGCGCGCGACTGGCTGCAAAGTTGGCCCAGATCACGCCAGGCGATATCGATGTGTTCTTCTTTACTAACGGTGGTGCTGAGGCGAATGAGAACGCAATCCGCATCGCGCGCATGTTTAGCGGTCGTCACAAGATTGGCGCGCGCTATCGCTCATATCACGGTGGGACGGCAGGATCTCTCACGTTGACAGGTGATCCGCGTCGTTGGGCGGCTGAACCAGGTATTCCCGGAGTGTTTCGTATTCCGGATTTCTATCATGGCATACAAAAAGGATTTGATACTGCCGACGATGTGCTGGCGCGCACAGAAGAAGTCGTGCAACTCGAAGGGCCGAAGACGATCGCCGCGATCATTGTCGAACCGGTAACTGGGACGAACGGGATTCTGATTCCGCCCGATGGCTACATGCAGGGACTGCGTGATTTATGTGATCGCCATGGCATATTGCTCATTGCCGACGAAGTGATGGCTGGTTTTGTAAGAACCGGCGAATGGTTTTCTATCGATCACTGGAAGGTAGTACCGGACCTGATCTCGATGGCCAAAGGCCTAACGAGCGCCTACGTTCAACTTGGTGCCGTGGGAATGCGTCGACAGATCGCCGATCACTTTGAGAAGAACGTCTTCTATGGCGGGTTAACTTACAACAGTCATCCACTTGCGTGCGCGGCGGCGATAGCGACTATTTCTGTTTATGAAGAAGACGATTTGATGGAGAACACGCGTCGGATGGGCCAGTTGATGCGCGGCCTCCTTGAAGATTTGCAGGCGCGGCATCCTTCGGTGGGTGCGACGCGAAACATCGGACTCTTTGGCATCGTAGAGTTGGTCCGTAACAAAGAGACGCGGGAACCAATGGCTCCGTTCAATGGAACGTCACCTGAGATGCAAGCGCTCGGCAAGTTCTTCCGGCAGGAAGGTCTCTACACATTTGTGCGTTGGAACACGTTCTTCACGAATCCGCCGCTGTGTATAACGGAAGCTGAGTTACGCGAGGCGTTTGCGATTATTGATAAGGGGTTGGAGATCACGGACCAGGCTGTGTCATAGCCAACTTCTTCCGCTGTTATACCCATTCCATCTCCCCATCGGAGTGACTCATTGAACAGAAGATCCATGTTCTGCTCACTCCGTTAGGAGTGGAATGTTTATAGTATCGACGGGCAAAACAAAGTCCTCGCAGTTAAGAGGAGCGGAAATGAAGTGGCCGGTTAACACTGACCTCAGTTTCCGCTCCTCTTAACTGCGCCGGAGGTTTGGGATCTTTCAGGCTATAAACATGCGACTCCTAACGGAGTCCCTTCGACATTCGACTTCTATCCGGAGTCACACTTTCTAAAGCTCCAACTCGAATAGATTCTCCGGAACTTCAAATCCATGTCGTAAATAAAGTGGGCGGCTTCGATCAGTTGGCCAAAGGATGATGCCAGCGATTCTCTGTCCTTTGTTTGATTGCTCCTCTCTACACCAAGCGAGTACCTCGTTCAGCATTCTTGTTCCAAGTCCCCTGCCACGCTGCGACTCATCCACAAAGAAATTAGTTATGTAAGCGATTGACTCCGGCTCGGCCGTTGGGTTTGGGATCTTTTCGATAAGTTGTAGCCACAGCGCGGCGTCGAGCGTTGTCTCTCGTTCTGCAACCCAGCAGCGCCATTGATCCAGTTCCAACGCACGCGACATCCATGCGCTGCAACGTTCCAGAAAAGCTTCTTCAGATTCGATGTTGGTTGGCCTCGACCGCAGACCGTAACGCAGCTTTGCCAATTGGGGAGCGTCTGATGGTCGTGCCGAGCGTATTTGGATCGTGGCTGCCATAGCCGGGACAACTTACGAAAAAGGATGTCGCAAAGCCAGAGGAACCTCGCAAAACACGAGATTTTCTGCGAAAAACCGGGGCATCGAACCGCGCCGGAACGCTCCAAACAATTTCGTTGATAATTTCCGCGTCTCTCTGGTAGCCTAGTCGTGGCCTGTAAGACCGTGGCTACCCTAGCCCAACTTACCTCTTACTCCTAAATCAGGGCCCCGTTTCGAACAGTAATTTCTTCGTTGCGCTCCTGACTCCAACGCGGCGCCCAGCAAGTCCTTCAAGCCGGTCATCATCGCAATTCAGATGGAAATCTCCACCCCTATTGCTGCGTCACAAGCGAATCTCGAGATGGCTCGTAGGCACATCATGCAGTCGGGCCTGATAGCCATCTGCATAACAGATCTGGCGGGCTTAATCATCGATGCTGACGAAGCGTTTGCGAGCCTGGTCGGGTTTACGCGTACACGACTTCTTGAATCGCTCCGTCAGATTGCACTGCTGACACCGACCGAGCATCACCACGCGGATCAGGAAGCTTTTGAGAAAGTAGCCGCCTTCGGTTCCTGCGCGAGTTATGAGAAGGAGTTCATTCGCTGCGATGGCTCTCGAGTTCCGGTACTCATCAGCGCGATATTGCAGGAGCAACAAATCGCCTGGTTCGCATTCGACCTCTCTAACAATGAACAGTCACGCGAACGAATAACCCATCTCGCTTATCACGACGCGCTAACTCGTCTTCCGAATCAATCGCTCTTCAAAGATCGACTCAAGCAAGCGATTGCGCTCTCAAGTCGCAGCAATCAGATCCAAGCAGTTCTGTTGGTGAATGTCGATCGTTTCAAAACGATCAATGACTCACTCGGTTATACGGCCGGTGATCAAATGCTTAAGGCGATAGCACAGCGGCTGACGAGCTGCGTGCGTGAGAGTGACACGGTCGCGCGTTTTGGTGCCGACGAGTTCGCTGTTTTGCTAATGCAGTTAGGTCGCACGCAAGATGCTGCCAATACTGCGAAAGCAATCAAGCAAGCAGTGGAGCAGGCGTTCCTAATTGATGGTCGTGAACTTTTTATCACTAGCAGTATCGGTATCAGTGTTTATCCCCAGGATGGTCGCGACACGGCAACATTACTGAAGAACGCCGGCGTTGCGCTGCAACGTGCGAAGGAGAAGGGACGCGGCGATTACGAGTTCTACGCCTCAGGTAACACCAGTCAAGCGCTGAAGCAATTGCTGCTCGAGAGTCAGATGCGACCCGGGTTAGAGCGAGGCGAGTTTGTTGTCGAGTATCAACCGCAAGTTGATGTGAAGACTTTCCAGCTCGTTGGAATGGAAGCGCTGGTCCGTTGGAATCATCCGGCATTGGGAATGCTGCAACCCTCAGACTTCATACAACTAGCGGAAGATACCGGCATGATCACCCAAATAGGAGATTGGGTTTTGAGAACCGCCTTCGCGCAGAACAAACTTTGGCTCGACTCTGGCTTTTCGCCCATGCGACTGGCGGTGAACGTATCCGCGCGCCAGTTTCAACAATCAGCTTTCATCGGAACTATTTGCGACCTCTTGAAGGAGACAAACCTCGACCCGGCGCTGTTAGAGTTGGAATTAACTGAAGCCTCGATCATGAAGGAGCCGGAGAAGGCGATTGATAAACTGAACAAACTGCGTGACCTGGGAATAAAGATCGCGATCGATGATTTTGGCACGGGCTATTCGTCGCTCAGTTATCTCAAGCGATTTCCGATCGACACCTTGAAAATCGACAAAACCTTCGTGGCTGATGTTTCTACGGACGAAGACGACGCAGCCATCGCCAAGGCGATTGTGATGATGGGCCACGCGCTCGACATGTCGGTTATCGCTGAAGGCGTCGAAACACCTCAACAGCTGGAGTATCTGACTTCGTTAGGATGTGACGCAATACAGGGTTACC
>DATJKB010000664.1:0-8724 GCA_035491875.1 Pyrinomonadaceae bacterium
CGGTCGATTGAATTGCTGGTGATAACCCGCGGCGATTTGTTCCATGATCTTCTTTGCCGGAGGCCTCAGCGAACGAAGCATGCCGACTTTCAGTGCCTGCCGATCTGCGGAGTCGTCGATGTTGTATGAGCGTCCACCAAAGTTGTTAGCGAAAGTCCGGATAAACTCGTAGTAACGAAATAGTCTTTGTCGACTCTGAGGATGAGCGTAAAGATCATCGAGCGCAGTCTTGTCTTCTTCGACGGCTTGTAGATCCTGTTGTCGCGCGCCGATCTGTTTTTGCAGCTCGGATCGTTTCTCACGATCTCGTTTGTTCAACGCACTCAGTTGCTTATTCAACTCCTTGATGTCGGCCTGAACGCTCGAGCGCTGTTCCTCTATGCGTTTGTGCGCATCGCTGAACTGTCCTTCGCCGTAAAGCTCAATGTTCTCGTCATTCTCATAGCGGCTGATCAATTCTCCATCAGCCTGGGCGCCAACGCCGAATAGCACATAAGTATCAGTGACGGCCGGCACCGAAACCATTTCGCCGCGCTGAATCATTCCTGCGAGCTCGATGAAATCCTGACACGTTTGCACCCTTTGTTTTTCAACTTCCGCAACCTGCGTTGCCAGGAACCAGTGACGATCGCTGTAGTGTCGAAGCTCTGTCGGGATCTCGATAGGACCACCGGCAGACTCGCCTCGATCTTCTTTGACTCGTTCAATCGCTTTTGACCAGGCGTCGGCATCCGCAATTGCAACGACGTTCGTCGTCGGTTCTGCGACGCTTCGACCCGCGTTCTTGTAGCGTGCAAAGCCCCAGATCCCAGCCGCTGCAACAGCGATAAGAACAATTAAGAGGACAACTCTACGAAACATAGACCAACTGAATGCAATTCCCGGACATGGTGGAGTTGCCGAGTTTTTACAAAAAGGGGGGCTGATTAGTTGAAATCAATAAAGCGTCCGAATGAGAGGTGCGTTTCAATTCTGGACAGCTTCTGTCGGGGCTTGGTCCGTTAAGCATACTCCAAAACCCCGCCGTGTTAACACGACAATTTAGGCCGTAGTGGGTGCCCACATTCAAACTGACCTACTCCCGATTTAAGCATACCCGTTGACCGCTCAGTGTTGAGGGAGTATTGTGATTGTCGTACACAGCTTTTTTACAAGACTGGATGCGGTAGATTTTCAGCAAGCACCTACCCGACTAGGCACTCTCTCTCGTCCTGACTGCCGTCCCCTAAACCAGTTTCGTACTCAGGTTCTGCGCTTTGATCTCGTCGATCGTGTCGCTATGGCGCGGCGCGTGCAGTCGAGTTCATGGGGGATTTCTCATGGGCACTCTAAAGCGATTCTCGGCAATTCTTGCGATATTCGGCATCGTCCTACTGACCGCAAGCGACTCTTTCGCGATAACCAAGACGAAGCGTAAGGCGACTACTCCGACTCGCGCAGTGACGCGCAGCGAAGCACAAGAAGCCGAGGCACGTCTAAAGGAGATGGGTTATCCGGCAGGAAAAGTTGACGGCGTTGTGGATGGCACTACTCGAAGCGGCTTGATCCTTTTTCAGAAATGGGAAGGACGGAAAATTACCGGTCGTCTGACGCGTGATGATCTAGAAGCCATCATGACAGCGACTGCGCCTGCGCCAAAGGATACAGGTTATAAGCACGTCGAAGTGGACGTCGATCGCCAAGTTCTGCTGCTGGTGGACGATGAAGGAGCGATCACAAGAATGCTTCCGGTTTCGACCGGCAGCAACAAGCAATATAGAGAGAAGCGCATGAGCGGTCTGGCCTACACACCACGTGGTCGCTTCCGGATCTATGCAAAGCTGTCGGGATGGAGAAAATCACCTCTCGGATTGCTCTACTATCCGAATTACTTCAGCGACGGCCTGGCGATCCACGGCAATCCCGAAGTGCCGCACAGTCCTCAGAGTCACGGCTGCATTCGCATTCCAATGTCGGCGGCAGCGGCTATGAGTCGTGTCTTACCGGTCGGATCGATCGTGCTGATCTACGACCAGCAGGGTTGGGTTTCAGCAAAGGATTGGGCCGAGGCAGACAAACTTAAGAAGCAGGAAGCGAGCATTCGCTAACCACAACTTTTTGGGTGGATGAAAGCTATCATGTCGTCAGCCGCGTCTGTACGATCACGATACGTTTGCCGCAACTCTAAGCATACTCGCATCGATTACGTTTCAGCTCTAACAGCTTGATTTCATTGAGGGTTTGCTTGCCGATTGACTGTTTGAAGTCCACTGGCACAGTCGGCGCATAAGAGAAGGTGTCTTTGCCCCTCTCAGTCTTAGAACTTTCCAGTTGGGGGTTAGCATGCGCAAATCAAAACAAACTCTGATTAGCGTTGGCCTATCGTGTGATTCCGTAAGCTGGCAAACTTGGTCTGAGAAATGGGGCAGTTGGGATAGCTGGTTTCATACCAAGCTCCAAGCCGCCTCCAATGTTGAACCGTCCGCCGATCATTCCCGCCTGCGAAAGCTTGTATTGCCGATGATGGATAAACCGTCGCGCAAGACTCGAACATGGTTGTCCCCGCCGAGATAAGCATTGAGTCGACGACGTGCCGTATACCTGCCGACAAGATTGAGATTTTCATCAGTGCCTATTGACCTCAACTAGGATGGCGTCATTGAACGAACTTCCGTCCGCTTTTTCTCTCACGGCGCTTCGCCGGCCTTTTGGTATTCGTCATTGTTAGTAAATCGCCAGGCTGACAGCCAAGTGCGCCACAAAGTTTTTCAAGCGTCTCGAAATTGATGCCCAGTGCTTTTCCTTTCTTTAGACGCCAAAGAGTCGTATGGCTGATGCCAGTTTCTTTTGACAGCCAATAGAAAGATCGGTTGTGTTCTCCCAATAACTCATCAACATGAATCTCAATCGCATGCATACCTCATTCGTGATAAGGAGTATTTACAGCATACGAAAACTATTGTCCATGTGAAATATATTCTATAGTTGACATATATAGCTCGTCAGCGTAAGGTTGTTGTGAATTGAGTCTCGCTCACTCCCTTCTCAGCTCCTCTGGAATCTTCCAGATCACCTGAAGTTAACAGCCCGCCAATCGAGGAGCATCAAGTGGATCATCTCTATATCAATGAGCGTAGAGTTGGAAATGTGACAATTCTCGATCTGAAGGGCCGCGTTCGAATGGGCGGTGGCGCTGTCGAATTGCACAAGGCAATCAGATGCCTAATTGACGAAGGAAAAACGCAGATTCTTTTGAATCTTTCCGGAGTTACGCACATTGATTCGTCAGGTCTGGGCGAACTAGTCGCGAGCCACATAAGCGTTGGCAATAAGGGCGGTGAAATTAAGCTCAGCCATCTTACTGAACGGTTGCGAGACTTGATGACGATCACCAAATTAGTAACGGTTTTCGATGTTTATGATAACGAGTCAGAAGCGGTGGCCAGCTTTACAGGAGAAGTCCTCAGGGTAGTAGAGCCACAGCCATTCTTTATGTAAACCGCAATTGGCTGGGGCAAACTCCGTCGCCGGTTGCTTTTGCAGAAATGAGAACTAATGGAAATTGTTGTTCTGATCACTGTGTTCGAGATGGCCGCTCTTATGGCTTGGATGATCTACAAGTATTACAGTCGTAACAAGCAAATGATGTTGGCTCTGCCAGTCAACTCTTTAACTAAGGCTCGAAGGCTCGACCGTGCTGCGTCGCTACCGGCCTCTGCACACTATCCATTCATAAACGAACGGCAGCTCGAGGGTCAGCGTGATGACAGACGGCCCATGAGTGGGGTTGTCGCCTCCATTGGTGAAAGTGGAACGCCATCTGCGCGCGCGTTCGCTCGCCGGTCTCATCAACTGATGTACAAGAAATGGTCGCAAGAGAGACGCGGCGAATAACCGGGTAAAAAAGCCAATCGTGCCGCGTCAATGTCATGACCACAATAGACACAGAGAAACTTGAAGCAGTTTGTAGTGAGGTCTGGCGTGATCGGTCAGCGGTGCTCGAAGGACGCGGCTTTTTGAGTTCCGAGGCAGCGCTGGCGCGCGCTGTGTATTGGCGCCTTTGCAAGACGACCGTCTCGCGATTTGATAACAGCGAGAACTACGCCGCATCACAAACATTCTCCACTTACTATTTGGCAGTTAACTGTCTTCTCCAGTTAAACGCACGGCCCCCCTTTGACAGTGCACCATTTCTCCAGGACCTCATAAAACGCTGGGAGGATGAGGACCAGCGCAATCGTAACGAAGCGGATGAACCGAACTAGCCAGTTCCAGAAATTCAGTCAGCAACTATGAGGTGTAAGCCAACTGGAGGAAATAGATGAGTGTTGCGCGAAAGAATCTTACTAACATTTCGGGTTCGATTATCGCCGTATTCGTTGTTGCGGCAATCAGCCTGTGGCAATTCTACGTTTTTGTTACGTTCAGAGACGCAAACGGCGTTGTGGATCCGCAGGGTGGCATAAGTCACTTATGGTGGGCTCTTGCTCTGGGTGTGATCGCATGCGCGGGAGGTTTCTTTGTATCTTCAGTTTTCCTGCGACATGACACGGATGATGAACTGCATATCACTTAGATGGGAGATACCGGAGACCAAATGAGCGAACTTTTTGGAATGCAACGCGCTAACGGCGACTGGTTTGCGCTCTCGAACAACGGCAACCTTCACATGACTGTGTTTCTAAGTGCCGCCGAGGCGATGCGTGCGCGCTCCCGCAACACCGAAATGGAGTGTTTTAGACCAGTAGCGCTCGACAAACGCGCGCTCGATGCGCTCACAGCCGACGACGGCGACACGGTTTGTTTTTGCCTGGTGTCAGACGCGTCGCGCAAACTAAAACGCGCTCGTCCAATCGACCTTGCTGAACTAACGAGTCTTAGCGCCTCGCGCAAACAGTCGAAAGAATCGAGTGAGTAAAGTCTAAATGATCTGGTATTGCCATCACTGCGGAACGATCTTGCGACTGTGGGAAGTGAAATGTCCTAACTGCAGGAAATCCGCCCTCAGTTGGCTTCACGTCATTGCAATCGTAGCGGTGGGGGTGCCCGTATTGATTTACCTTATCAACGGCATCTGAACGAACCACTGAAATAGCTTTCGGGGGGAACTTAATGGAAATCTTTGTTCAAAATAATGATAATGATGAGTGGCCGGGAATTGTATCTCGGTTTCAATTAGTAATTCTCGCAGGTCTCAGAAGCAAGCAACTACTCCGGGGCGCAACGCCTCGCATCACGGCCGATCGACTAAGGCGCCGGAATACGAGCATTGCGCTGGAGGAATTAAAACGCGGAGTCATACCTTTCAAAGCAATAGAGCAGCAAAACAAACAAATTGCGATTGAGGCTCTGGTTTGAAGGTGCCGCTCCGAAGTAAGAAACAGCTTCAGTTCCATTCGACATCAACTTAAAGTGCCGCAAGGAGTCGCTGCGCTGTCTGATACTGAATGGGATCAAACCCCGAGTTCATTGCAGCGGCACGCCGAAGATACTTTGCAGCTTTATCCCGCATTTGCATCGACCTGAAGATTAGCCCGGCATGATAGTTAATGCGCGCGTCTCTCGAACCTGTTCTAAGCGTTTCATCAATCATTTTCTTTGCTTCCTTCACGCGGCCATTCTTAAACAGTGCCCAGGCCATTGAATCGCACGTGAAAATATCCTTTCGCACTTCGTATTCTTTTGTCGCAAGCACGAGCGCCTCTTCAAGATTTTTGTCATGGTCTAGCCAGTAGTTGAGCATGTGGCGCCACGATCTTTCGATCGTCGCATTCTCCTTTTCCAAAGGCTCAAACTTTTCATACCAACTTTTCCCGAGGTCTTCGCGGCCAAGAAGCTTATAAAGATCTCCAAGGGCCTGAGCCGTATCAGCAGAAGCGCTCCTGGAGTAATCACGTTCGTAAATCTCGACAGCGGCTTGAAGATCGCCGTTCGCGATTCGTGCCCGTGCCTTCGCGTGCAAGCCCAATCGATGATCAGGAAATATTCGAAGGGCGTCATCAAACTGACTTTCTGCTTCTGCCAATTTCCCCGCATTCATCAGTTCGTTTCCGAGTTGCACGCGACACCACGCCATGGCTTCGCGATCGTTCGGATCCGCAGCTCTGACGGCGGCGTTCATTGCCTGAATCGCCCCGTATGTGTCGCCGTGCAGAGATCGTAAGTACGAAACTCGTGCGTACGAAGAACTGTCAGGTCTGAGGTCGATCATTCTCTGCGCAGACTTTACGGCGGCTGGATAGTCACCCAGTTCAACCAGGGCATCGGTAAGCTGACCCCACACATCGTGATCATCAATTCGAATTGCCTGAGCTCGACGCGCAGTTTCAAGTGCCTCGGCGAATCGGTGATAAGTCAGCTGGAGTTTTGCGCGAAGTTTTAGCGCGTCGTAATTGTCCGGTTCGATTGAGAGGGAACGCGTAATAGTATCGTCGGCCCTCGCATTGAAACCAAAATCGGCTGTCTCTCTCGCTTTCTGCATGTAGGCAGAGGCTAATTGGTTATAACCGTCTGACTTGTTCGGCATTGTTTCGATCAACTGCTGCGCTTGAGCGATTCGTTGATCGACCTTACTTAGGTGCGTCGGCTCAATTGGACTGGAGACCTTCGAGGCCTGCGATCTCAAAAAAGATCGGATGCCTATGACTCCAAGACCAAGAACCGTAAATGAAATAAACAGAATGGCGGCGGCTTTGATTGTTTTCATGTGCGACTCCATTGATAAATCAGAATCTCAATCTAGTGGGAAACAGTCAGTACCGAAACGCGGTAGCGTCGGGTTTGCGTTGTCACAATATCGAGTTAGAGGCAGCGGACCCGACGCTACCGCGTTGCGGTACTGACTGTTTCCCACTGAATGGAATATTACTTTTGCTCACTCCCGTGATTGATTAAATGAAGAGTGCGAGCATCTCACTCGCACTCTTCTTCTTTGCATGGAGTATTCGTCAGGGTAATGGTGGCAGCGCGTCTATCGTGTGATGTTGATGAGGAAAACCTGCGGTGCTGTTTCCAGATTGCGGAATTCCAAGGTAAGGAAACCTCGTCAAGAAAGGCACGTCATTATTTGCCACACCGTCGCCGAGTGCGTTGTTAGGCGCTACATTTGTCGCGGGCGTGAACGGCGTTCCTCCGGCTACCGCGCGTAACGAAATATCCACCACGTCGTCGAAGACTCTTCGCCCGTTCGGAAAGCCCGCGACATCGCCGCCGAGAAGACCAAGTCGACTCGGACTTGAGGAAGGGGAAATCGCCACGTTTAGCCGCAGCATCTCGTGTGGTTTCCCGTCGGAAAGGAAAGTGGTGAAGTTTGGACCAGTGACGGCATTGACCGGGATTCCAGTGGCAAATATCGCCACCAAATCATTTCGTGGGGCGGCCGGAACAGTAATTCCAAATACTGCGCTCAATAGCTGAGCAAGCTGTGGGTTAACGACAAATTGTGCGAATTGCGAATCGTTTGCGGGTGCCGAACGATTGAACTTGTCCTTAAGTTTAAGAGGGATTACTAGTTCGTTAACGAGTGGAGAACCCAATCGTGACACCTGCTGGAATGGCCCGACCATCAAATCGTCTCGATCATCGTCTGAAGGATCTGACCTGAGGACACTGATCTTTTGTCTGCTCGATACGGCCCAAACGCCAATCACCGCATCCGAAGCCGTCGGTCCCGATGGCACATTGCCGGTGCGAGTTAGTTCCTGTATCGGAACTTCGATTGCAATAGTCGAGACATTGAAGCCCGCCGTCGAATCAATTCCCCCTGTGGCTGCGATTGATTTGAGCTTCAGTGTGTCGAAGGCACCGCCAACGTCGATGTAAAAGCCTTCGTCTCGCTGACCCGCGAAGACCCGACCGCCATTTGGCAAAGCATAAACTGCGGGTTGACCTAGAGCCGCTTCGTAATTGGGAGTTGTTCGCTCACCGATATTGTTTGGTGGTGCAATCAGGTTACTCGCGAGAACAACGCCTCGTCTTCCCGTGTGCTTGTCGATACGCGTAACACTGTAGACCTGCGGTTCGTTGTAATCCGGATCGTCGAGGGAGGTGATGAGTGGTTCAATTCCTCCAGTTCCGGCGACAGCTTGATTCGGAGCTGCCATGCCTAGAACAGAATCGCCGTTTATGAACCGCGTCTTGAAACGAAATTGATAGGTAACGTCTTCGACGCCATCTCCGGTGTTATCTACATAGATCTCGTAGAGAACGGTGTCGTCGAACTTATAGAAATGTGGACCGCCGGATGGCTCCTGGAATGGCACCCAGTTCGCGATTAATGTAACGAAACCGCTTCGGCCCGGTTCTGTGCTTCGAAATGCGTAAGTATCGGTATTGTCAGCCAGTGGATCGGCGACGATTAAAGGCGCTTCACGGTGACTCGAGGCGAGCGACCTTGTTGGGCTTGGGCCCAGTAACATGACGGTCAACGCGAAGAGCAAAGATGTTAGTACAACACCTCTAACAAGTGGTCTTTTCATTTCCTCTATTTTCCCTTCTTGCCTATTTAGTTAGTTTGTTCTGCCTGGTCAGGGTCAGGAATTGGGCAGATCTCCGCCTGGAGATGCTTTCCCCTTTTTCGAAAACATCGCCCTTGCCGCAGCGACGTCAGTGCAATTTGTGAAAACTCATCTGGTTATACGGACGGCGATGGAGATTTGGATTTTCTGCGCCTTGGAGTGCGGTGGCCTGGCACCGCTTTGTTACAGCGATAAGGTCCCAAGCTGAAGGCTTAACAAAGCGGTGCCA